>NZ_JBMOWC010000030.1:0-54951 GCF_049310765.1 Bacillus sp. PSXD-155
TGAAATGATATGACAAAGCAGAATAAAGCATATAAATTCCGTTTGTATCCAACAGAAGACCAAGCACATCTTATGCGTAAAACCTTCGGTTGTGTGCGTTTCGTGTATAACAGAATGTTAGCTGAACGGAAAGAAGCGTATGAAAAACACAAAGAGGATAAAGAACAACTAAAAAAACAAAAGCTTCCCACTCCTGCGAAATACAAAGCAGAATTTGAGTGGTTAAAAGAAGTGGATTCATTAGCTTTGGCAAATGCTCAACTAAACTTGCAAACTGCCTATAAAAATTTCTTTCGTGGTCAAAATGACTTCCCAACATTCAAAAGCAAAAAAGACAGAAAGTCTTATACAACGAATGTAGTGAACGGAAATATTATGTTGCTTAACGGTCATATCAAATTGCCAAAACTGAAAATGGTACGTATCAAACAGCATAGAGAAATACCACAAGACCATATCATTAAATCTTGTACAATCTCCATGACACCTACTGGTAAATACTATGTGTCCATTTTGACTGAATACGAAAAAGAGATCATACAAAAAGAAGTAGAAACAGTTGTTGGATTAGACTTTGCAATGGATCAATTATACGTCAGTTCTGAGGATGAGAGAGCCAATTATCCTAAGTTCTATCGTGAAATGTTAGACCGATTAGCAAAGGCTCAACGAGTATTATCAAGACGTACAAAAGGTTCAGGACGTTGGAATAAACAACGTATCCGTGTAGCTAAGCTGCATGAAAAAGTAGCAAACCAACGTAAGAACTTTCTTCATCATAAGTCTAAAGAGTTAGCTACTCATTTTGATGTTGTAGCTATTGAAGATCTAAATATGAAGGGAATGTCGCAAGCACTTCATTTTGGAAAAAGCGTCGCTGATAATGCTTGGGGTATGTTCACCACTTTCTTAGCTTATAAACTAAATGAACAAGGCAAACAGCTTGTGAAAATAGACAAATGGTTTCCTTCCACAAAAACATGTAGCAGTTGTGGTAATGTGAAAAATATGTCATTGTCTGAGCGAGTCTATTCTTGTATATGTGGTGTAAATCTCGATAGAGATTATAACGCAGCTATCAATATCAAAAATGAAGCAATACGCCTATTAGCGTTAGCATAGATAGTAATAAAATAACCCTTGGAACAAGGGAGTTAGCTCGGTTGTCCTAGGACGAATTCGTTAGCTATTAAAAGTAACGACTAACCGAGAAGCCCCCACTTCAAACAGTCCGCTAGGACGTTAAGTGGCGGGTAGTTCACGTATTGAGAGTAAAAGAATAGAAATAGAAAAATTAATGTTTTGCTAAATAATCTATTAAAGAAACTTAAAGGAATAACAAGTTCTCCTATTGTAAGGATTTTAAGTTTATCCTTATTTAGTCCTTTTATTAATTCTTTTAATGTTTGGAAATTTATTTTATTAACGAAAGACCAACTTGGCACAGCTTTTGTATCTGAACCTATTTTGAAAATGATATGAATACTATGTGCACGAAAACCGCTTATTATTAAAATAAGCATAAACCCTAAAATAATGAACCAAGTCATTTTTCAACATCTCCTTTCAGTATTTAATATTAAGATATTAAAACTGTTGAGAAAGTGTGCTGTTGTCCATGAAAAATATTGAGAATTTGTTGAGGAAATATTGAGAATGTTGAAATGCGATTGATTGTAGGGGAGTTAGAGTTAATAATGCTTGTCAGATTATATGCGTGAAAAAAGGAAATAGGAAAGAGAACAGTTGCGTAGACTGTTCTCTTAAGGAGCGGAAGTGCTGAACATTTTCAATGACAATGATTCAACCATTCCGTTAATAGTATGTGCAAATATTTATAATTCATATAAGAAAGACGGCTATTAAAAATAGCCGCCTTGCCTCAGGGAGAATTCAAGAAAATCAGAGATTCATCATGGATACAGATTGGTTGTTACCAATCTATTCTTAGTATTGGAAATAATTCCATAAATTATTCGTAGGTTAAAATCTCAATTCATTGTAGGATGAGTGACATGCAAAGTAAAAAGAGCACTTTTTAAAAGTGCTCTTTTTAAGGTGTGTATTAGGACTTGAAAGAGGCATCAATGACAATTTAGAAGGAGATATTTCTATACAACATATGGAGGTACAATGGAAGGGTGACGATAAAAAATAAAAAGAGCAGTTAGAATGAACTAACTGCTCAGCTCTAGGGGAAATGAATAGTTTCAATTATCGAGACAATAAAAGGATAAGCAAAAAGGATTGAATTTGAAGAAAGTGTGTTGTTTTAATTGTATTAGGAGTTTTAATCATCGTATAACTATTTCCCCTATATGAATGGATAAATTGGAAAGAAGTCTTTGTATATCCTATAGGCTTAATTCTATGTATGATATTTGGACATTTTGGGTTACTAGAGTTTTATATATGAGTAGGGTTAGTATGTATTGTATGAGGTATCCTTATGGCAGTAGGAATTAGTGTCATATAGAAACAATAAGAGCACAGAGCACTTAAATAGAATGCTTTTTATTTTACATAGAAAAAGGAACCCAGAAGGGTTCCTTTTCTTATTCCGATCTATCTTAAGCGCATATAAGACAATGTTATTTTACATCTTAATATTAGGAATTACAATAAAGAAGTAAAGATTACCGTGAGGTGGTGTAAATAGGAGAAAGAACCATAAGTATTCCTGCATGCTCTGGTTGTAATGAGCCTTGCATGTGGATATTAAATGTCTATTAAGTAAATTGGTCAAATTTTTTCTACAAGTGTTTCATAAAGGTAGATTAATTCGTAAATATGAAGTATTACGCTATAAGATAGAAATACTTACAAATTTTAAAAGAATTCCATTTGTGTACCAAGAAGCAAAATATATTTATGATAAAATATAGAAAAAGATGATTAAGAGGGGACAATTAAAGTGAAACCAACAATTTATGATGTTGCGGAAAAAGCAGGTGTATCAATAGCAACTGTATCCAAGGTAATTAATCAAACTGGGCGTATTAGTGAAAAAACAATAAACAAAGTAAATCAGGTAATGGATGAATTAGATTACCAGCCAAGTAGTGTAGCAGTAGCGTTAACAGGTAAAAAAACATATACAATTGGGGTACTTGTCCCAGATATCTCAAACCCTTTTTTTGCTGAAGTAGCAAGAGCTTTTGAAAATAGTGCACGAGAATCAGGGTATACACTCATTTTATGTAGTACAGACCATCAAACAAAACGTGAACATGAATACATTGATTTATTATTTAAAAAGCAAGTAGATGGCATAATTATTGCAACGGAGCTAAATGATTATAAACTTGTAAAAAAAATCGTGAATCGAGATTTACCACTTGTATTATTTACCGTAGATCATCCTTCCATCACGACTCATGTTGTGACAACTGATGATATGAGGGGAGGCTATCTAGCTGGAAGTTATCTAACGCAGAAAGGCCATACATCTTTAACGATTATGATGGAGAAGGATAGAAAAAGTAGCTTAGGGAGATTGAATGGTTTCAAACAAGCTCTTACGGATTCAGCTATTTCGTTAGATGATGATGCTATTATTAGTTGCTATTCGACAGTGGAAGATAGTAAACGTGCAAGTAAGGAATTACTTAATTTACCTAACAGGCCTACAGCGGTTTTTGCTTGTACAGATTTAATTGCGATATGTCTTATGAATGAAGCAAGAAAACTAGGGCTTTCAATTCCGGAAGATTTATCAATTATCGGATTTGATAATACAATTTATGCTGAGATTGCAGATCCTGGGTTAACGACGATTGAACAGCCAATTACACAAATGGCAGCCTGTACATTTGAACAACTCTTAAAAACGATGGAAATGAAGGAGCATGCTAAGCAAAAAATTACTATTATTCCTCAGTTAGTAGAGAGATCCTCAGTAAACGATATTACATGATAGCTTTTTTAATAGCCTATTTGAATGTAACGAAAAGAAGGTCATCATAAACATGTGCAGTTATGATGACCTTCTTTTTAATTAGAGTTTATACTGAGAATTGCTCGCCGCTTTTCGTATTTAAATCTTGTTTCATCTCATTTTCCTTTGGAATAGTAAGGAAATGAGTTAGAAATGCACCAAAGAAGTATAAGCCAGCAAAGATCCACATCACGCCGCCTACACCTAATGGGCCGATGAATGCAGTTACAACTAATGGCCCAACGAATGCTGATAATCCTGAACCTAAATTTAAGACAGACATTGCAGCCCCTTTATTTTCAGGAGATAAAGATGGAACTAAAGCTGTAAGAGGTACATAACCGGCGAGTGTTGCTCCATAGCAACATGCAACAAATAATATAGCCCAATAATTATGTCCTACCATTTGTGGTACATAATAGAGTGCAAGAGTTACAATTCCACAACCGACTCCTCCGAACCATTTAATCGTATTTACCCAACCAAACTTGTCTCCAACAATACCAAAAATAATATTAAACACCATATTTACAAAGAATAGAGTACCCCAAATTTGAAGCCATTCCGTCATCGAAAAATTATATTTCATCATATAAGTAGGCAGGAAAACAACAAATCCAAACTGAGCGGCCGAGTTTATAATTTTTACAATGCCACCAATCCCAACTTTAGGGTTTTCAAATGCGATGGTAATGCCTTTTAGTAATTCACTTGATTTGTTAGCGCTTACGGTTTGTGCTTTAAACTTGTCCTTATTTACAACAATAGAGAATAATCCCCCGACGACAACGAAAATTAAGGCGCTCCATAAAGTAGCGATTTCTCCGATTTTAGGAACCATATAACTAGAATAAAAGGCCCCGATAACACTAAGCCCAAGCTGGAATACGAACCAGAACCAGCCAACTGCTCTTGAAAGCATTTGCTGCGGAGTACTGTATGATACCCAGACTAAGAAAGAATAAGCAAATAAGGGATAACCAAATCCTCGTAGGGCATAGCAAATTATAATTACTGGATAATTCATATGTTGAATACCTATACCTATGAACCCAATAGAACCTAGAATGAATGATACTAAACCAAAAGTCATGACTTTCCTTGGTCCCCACATTTGTACAAATACCCCCGAAAACCAAGAAGAAGCAGATACAGTTATTCCGTAAATAGTAAACAAAAATGCAGCATGTTCTAGCGTTAGGCCTTTCTCAACGAGATAAGGGGATAACCATCCTTGTTCTAAACCATCCCCAATCATAAAAACAATAATTCCTATGTATCCCCAAGTTAAATTAGAAGGGATACCAATCCTGTCCATAAATGTTTTGCTTGAACTAATAGCGTTCATTCTCCCACCACCGATAAGTTATTTTTGGTTAAGCGCTTAATTATTTTTGATAAAAAAAGTATACGCTTACATTATGAGACCGTCAATGAAATTTTTTGATAATTTACAACTTTCTTTTATAGGGGCATTCTATTTACTTATCGGACAATAAAATAATAGTGAGTATGAAAAGAAGGGAATACCTTATAGATGGGAGTTTAGCCTTTAAAAAGCTTCGTTTTCTTTGTTATATCAGTATTTTAAAAGATTATTTTTGTAGCTGTTTAGATTATTTGTTTCTAATTATTAATTTGTATATGGATGTAGTACGTTTAATTACGAAATGTGAAATTCGGATGAAAAGAAGAGTATTCAAAAAAATAAAAATGTTTTCAATTTAGAATCAAGTGTGTATAATGAAGAAAAATAGGGAAAGCGCTTAACTGATTTGGTACGCTAAACCCTATAGACTTTCATTTCGTTTCTTAAATTTTAATATAGAGGGAGAAATCATATGAACGTTTTAACAATTGGGATTATTGGTGCTGGACGAATTGGGAAACTACATGTTGATAATTTGCAGCTTATGCCACAAGTGAAAATTAAAGCGGTTTCAGATGTAGTAATTAGTCATCTAGAAAAGTGGGCTCAAGATAAAGGGATTTCCACTCTGACTACAAACTATCAGGATTTATTAACTGATCCAGAAATTGATGCTGTATTTATTTGTTCACCAACAAATACACATGCGCAAATTATTAAAGAAGCGGCGCTTGCGAAAAAACACATTTTCTGTGAAAAGCCTGTTAGTTTCTCAGTAGAAGAAACATTAGATGCATTAGAAGTGGTAAAAGAACAAGGAGTATCTCTTCAAGTAGGTTTTAACCGTCGTTTCGATCCTAACTTCAGAAAAGTCTATGACCTTATTCAACAAGGGGAAGTGGGACATCCACATATTTTAAAAATTACGTCTAGAGATCCACAACCACCAAGTATAGAGTATGTCCGTTCTTCAGGTGGATTGTTTATGGATATGATGATTCATGATTTTGATATGGCTCGTTATGTGATGAATAGTGAAGTCGTTGAAGTATTTGCATATGGAACAACATTAATTGATCCATCCATTCAGGAAGTAAATGATGTTGATACTGCAATTGTCACATTAAAATTTGCAAATGGAGCTTTAGGGGTAATTGATAATAGCCGCCAAGCTGTTTATGGATATGATCAGCGTGTTGAAGTGTTTGGTGAAAAAGGGGCGGTCGCTGCGGATAATTGTTGCCCGACAACAGTACAAGTTTCAAAAACAGGAGGTGTTATAAAAGACAAGCCGCTTTATTTCTTCTTAGAGCGCTATACGCAGGCTTACATTGAGGAAGTAACACAATTTACAAAGTCAATTATAGAAGGACAAGCCGTTATTTGCAGTGGTAATGATGGATTACAAGCAGAGCGAATCGCGAAGGCTGCGAAGGAATCCTTACTAACAGGAAAACCTGTACAAATTGAACATAAACAGCCTGCATTAAATCAATAAAGAGAGCGCTTACTTATAGATGGATAAAGAGTAATGAATAGTAAGTTTATAAAAATATGAACCATATCATTCACTCATTCATAAAGCATGGGAGGTAGAAATAATGAATCCACTTATTTTTAAAGAAGATTGTCCATTAGACCTAATTGCAGTTGGACGTTTATGCGTTGATTTAAATGCTAATGAAACACAACGTCCTATGGAAGAAACAAGAACGTTTACTAAGTATGTGGGGGGATCTCCTGCGAATATCGCAATTGGTGCGGCGCGTCTTGGCTTACAAACAGGATTTATCGGTAAAGTGTCCGATGATCAAATGGGCCGCTTTATTACAGGGTACCTAAAGGATAACAATATTAATACAGATCAGATATGTATTGATCGTACTGGTGCAGTGACAGGTTTAGCTTTCACAGAAATTAAAAGCCCTGAAGATTGCAGTATTTTAATGTATCGCGACAATGTCGCAGATTTAAATCTTGATCCAACAGAAGTTTCTGAGGACTATATTAAACAATCAAAAGCTCTCTTAATTTCAGGAACAGCTTTAGCGAAAAGTCCTTCTCGCGAGGCGGTATTTTTAGCGCTAGAATATGCGCGTAAACATGATGTAGTCGTATTTTTTGATGTTGATTACCGCCCGTATACATGGCAATCAGAGGCTGAAACGGCTGTGTATTACAATCTAGCGGCTGAAAAATCTGATGTCATTATTGGGACGCGTGAAGAGTTCGATATGATGGAAAAACTATTAAACTACGAACAATCTAATGACCAAGTTACAGCTGAAAGATGGTTTTCTCATCATGCGAAAATCGTCGTAATTAAGCACGGCGGGGATGGTTCAATCGCTTATACGAGAGACGGCCAATCACACCCAGGCGGTATCTTTAAAACAAAGGTATTAAAGACGTTTGGTGCTGGCGACTCGTATGCATCTGCGTTTATTTATGGCCTAATGCAAGGGCTTGAAATTCCTCAGGCGATGCGATTAGGTGGTGCTTCTGCTTCAATTGTTATTTCAAAACATAGCTGTTCTGATGCAATGCCAACAAGGGCAGAGATTTCTACATTCATGGAAACGGCTGAGGAAATTGTATAGAAACATCATAAACCATTAATTAAGCAAGGGCGTATCTTATATACGCTTCTACATTACATAAAAGGGAGAGAATGAATATGACAGTACAAACAGCACAAATTGTAAAAAACTACATTGGCGGCGAATGGGTAGAATCTGTTTCAACTAAGATGGAAGCTGTATACAATCCAGCAACAGGGGAAGTAATCGCCCAGGTACCACTTTCAACAAAAGCAGATGTTGAACAAGCTGTATTAGCAGCAAATGAAGCGTTCAAGTCTTGGTCTAAAACTGCTGTACCAAAACGCGCTCGTATTCTATTTAAATATCAACAATTACTAGTAGATAACTGGGAAGAGTTAGCGAAACTGATTACGATTGAAAACGGAAAAAGCTATAACGAGGCCTACGGTGAAGTTCTTCGTGGTATTGAGTGTGTGGAATTTGCTGCAGGTGCTCCTACATTAATGATGGGAAAACAGCTTCCTGATATTGCGACAGGTATTGAGTCTGGTATGTATCGTTACCCAATTGGTGTTATAGGCGGGATTACACCTTTTAACTTCCCAATGATGGTTCCATGCTGGATGTTCCCACTTGCGATTGCTTGCGGTAATACATTTGTGTTAAAACCTTCAGAGCGCACGCCACTTCTAGCAGCAAAATTAGCAGAATTAGCTGAAGAAGCTGGTTTACCTAAAGGTGTATTAAATATCGTAAATGGTGCACACGATGTAGTAAATGGTCTTCTGGAACATAAATTAGTGAAGGCAATTTCATTTGTAGGTTCTCAGCCTGTCGCAGAATATGTATACAAAAAAGGAACAGAAAACTTAAAACGAGTTCAAGCGCTAGCGGGCGCAAAAAACCATTCCATTGTATTAAATGATGCGAATCTTGAGCTAGCAACAAAGCAAATTATTAGTGCTGCATTCGGTTCAGCTGGCGAGCGTTGTATGGCTGCTTCTGTTGTTACAGTAGAAGAAGAAATTGCAGATCAATTAATTGGAAGACTCTTAGAAGAAGCAAATAAAATTGTAATCGGCAATGGTCTTGATGAAGATGTATTTTTAGGACCAGTTATTCGTGATAACCATAAAGAGCGTACAATTGGTTACATCGATTCAGGTGTAGAGCAGGGCGCTACATTAGTTCGTGATGGACGCGAAGATACAGCTGTAAAAGGAGCTGGTTACTTCGTTGGCCCAACAATTTTTGACCATGTTACAAAAGAAATGAAAATCTGGCAAGATGAGATTTTTGCTCCTGTTTTATCCATTGTTCGTGTGAAATCATTAGATGAAGCGATTGAAATTGCGAATGAATCTCGCTTTGCAAATGGTGCATGCATTTATACAGATAGCGGAGCAAGTGTACGTCAATTCCGTGAAACAATTGAATCAGGTATGTTAGGTGTGAATGTTGGGGTTCCAGCACCGATGGCATTCTTCCCGTTCTCTGGCTGGAAAGACTCTTTCTATGGTGATCTTCATGCGAATGGTACTGACGGCGTTGAGTTTTATACGAGAAAGAAAATGCTTACATCTCGTTGGGAAAAGTAATCATGAAGAGAGAAGTAGAATCTCTCTAGGTGCTTGGAAGCGAAAGTAACGAAGGTAGTAAAACATAAGAAGGAAGTATTAGGAGTCTATCAAATTCCTGATACTCCTTTTTCATATGCAGAATGACTGATAGAGATGGAAAGGAGTAAACAATATGCAAACTGTTAGAATGACGACGGCGCAAGCTTTGGTGAGATTTTTGAATCAGCAATACGTAGAGTTTGATGGAAAGCAACAAAAGTTTATTAAGGGAATCTTTACGATTTTTGGTCATGGAAATGTAGTTGGCCTAGGTCAAGCTTTAGAAGAAGACGCAGGAGAATTAGAAGTATATCAAGGGAGAAATGAACAAGGAATGGCAAATGCTGCGATGGCTTTTGCAAAACAAAAACATAGAAAACAAATTATGGCATGTACTTCTTCTGTTGGTCCTGGATCAGCAAATATGATTACCTCTGCTGCAACAGCTTCTGCAAATAATATTCCCGTTTTACTACTTCCAGGTGATGTATTTGCAACGAGACAACCTGATCCTGTTCTTCAACAAATTGAACAAACACATGACTTATCTATTTCTACGAACGATGCTTTTCGTGCGGTAAGTAAGTACTGGGACCGGATAAATCGTCCTGAACAATTGATGACAGCTATGATTCAAGCCATGCGTGTTTTAACGAATCCGGCAGATACAGGAGCTGTAACAATTTGCTTACCACAAGATGTCCAAGGGGAAGCATGGGATTTTCCGACTTACTTCTTCCAAAAGCGCGTTCACCGTATTGAGCGTCGCCTACCTACCAAAGCCAGCTTAGCGGATGCGGTTGAAATGATTAAGAGAAAGAAAAAGCCAGTTATGATTTGCGGTGGTGGTATAAGATACGCAGAAGCGGCAGAAGAACTCAAACAGTTTGCTGAAACATTCCGCATTCCATTTGGAGAAACGCAAGCTGGGAAAAGCGCGATAGAAAGCAATCATCCATATAATCTTGGCGGCATTGGGGTAACTGGGAATTTAGCAGCTAATACAATTGCAAAGGAAGCCGATCTTGTTATTGGAATCGGGACAAGATTTACTGATTTTACAACGGCATCTAAACAATTGTTCCAGAATAAAGAGGTTGAGTTTTTAAACATCAACATTTCGGAATTTCATGCGAACAAACTTGATGCATTGAAGGTTATAGCAGATGCAAAAGAAGCACTTCTTGCTTTAATAGATGAACTGCAAGTAATTGAGTATCAATCTAGTTACACAGTAGAAATTGCTGATGCAAAAGAGGCTTGGGAAACAGAATTAGCACGTTTGCATAACATTCGCTTTACAAATCAAGATTTTAAACCAGAAATTGAAGGTCATTTCGATGAGAATTTAAATGAATATGTGGACACACTTGGTACACAATTAACACAGACTGCAGTCATTGGACAAATCAATACATTACTTGATGAAGATGCAATTATTGTTGGTGCGGCAGGAAGTCTTCCAGGTGATTTACAAAGAATGTGGGCAGCAAGAAAACCTAATACATATCATATGGAGTATGGATACTCTTGCATGGGCTATGAAGTTGCAGGTGCACTTGGTGCAAAGCTAGCTGAACCATTGAAGGAAGTATATGCAATGGTAGGGGATGGCAGTTACCAAATGCTTCATTCTGAGCTTGTCACAAGTCTTCAAGAAAACAAAAAAATTAACGTCTTATTGTTTGATAACTCCGGATTTGGTTGTATTAATAACTTACAAATGGGCAATGGAATGGGGAGCTTTGGAACAGAGTTTCGCTACCGAAACCAGCAAACTCGTAAATTAGACGGGGCAATTATGAAAATTGATTTTGCAGCTAGCGCAGCTGGATATGGTGTGAAAACATATCATGTTACATCAATAGAACAATTACAAGAAGCACTTATAGATGCGAAAAAACAAACAGTTTCTACATTAATTGATATTAAAGTATTACCAAAAACAATGACAAATGGATACGAGTCATGGTGGCATGTGGGTGTTGCAGAAGTATCTAAAAGTCAAAGTGTACAAGCTGCGTACGAGAGTAAAGTAAGTAACTTGCAACAGGCAAGGTCTTATTAGATTAGGACACAAAGAGAGCTTTTTATCTACATGCATATTGATTAGGAAGCTCTCTATTTAATGACCAGTTAAGAGAATTTGGCAAAATTCTATCACATTTTGTAAAGAGGAGAGACAAGGGGATGTTCAAAGAAAATACAATTAAGCTTGGAATTGCACCAATTGCTTGGACAAATGATGATATGCCGGAGCTAGGGGCAGAAAATACATTTGAACAATGTATTAGTGAGATGGCACTAGCTGGATTTAATGGAAGTGAAGTGGGGAATAAATATCCAAGAAATACTGTTGTATTAAAAAAATCTTTGGAATTACGAAACCTGGAGATTGCTAGTGCATGGTTTAGTACATTCTTGACAACGAAGCCGCTTGAAGAGACGGTACAAGAATTTATTAAGCATAGGGATTTTTTGCATGACATGGGTGCAAAGGTCATCGTTGTTTCAGAGCAAGGGCATAGTATTCAAGGTTTAATGGACGTACCGTTATTTCAAAATAAGCCCGTTTTTACAGACGAAGAGTGGGATAAGCTTGTAGATGGGTTACATCACCTCGGTAAATTAGCTCAGGAAAAGGGTCTACATATTGTATACCATCATCATATGGGCACGGGTGTTCAAACAACGGCAGAAATTGAAAAGTTAATGGATATAACGGATCCAAATCTGGTATCTCTGCTTTTTGATACAGGTCATCTTGTTTTTTCAGGAGAAGAGCCGCTTTATATTCTAAAAAAATATTTACCTCGTATTAAACATGTACATTTAAAAGATATTCGTAAGGAAGTAGTAGATGCTGTAAAGGAAAACGAATTAAGCTTCTTACAGGCAGTGAAGAATGGTGCATTTACAGTTCCCGGGGATGGCGTAATTGTATTTGATGAAGTGTTTAATATTCTTGCAAACTCTGATTATAAAGGGTGGTTTGTGGTAGAAGCAGAGCAAGACCCAGCTTTAGCGAACCCTTTTGAATACGCATTAAAAGCCCGAAAATTTATAAAAGAAAAAGCAGGTCTTTAGTTTCAGCATTTTGAGACTATATCTAAGTTAATCATTCGGCAATCGACATGTCCTCTTACAAATGGAGTAAAAAGACGAGACGTTTGTTTTCTATTTATAAATAATATTGAAACAGGTGAATGTGTAATGCCATTAGTGCAAATGAAGGATATTTTAATTAAGGCAAATCAAGAGAATTATGGGGTTGGAGCTTTCAGTATTGCTAATATGGAAATGGTAATGGGAGCTATCAAAGCAGCTGAAGAGTTACATTCGCCGCTTATTCTACAAATTGCGGAAGTTCGTTTGAATCATTCGCCAATTCATATGATTGGTCCTTTGATGGTAGCTGCAGCGAAAAAAGCAACTGTTCCAGTAGCAGTTCACTTTGATCACGGTATGACTTTTGAAACAATTAAAGAGACATTAGAAATTGGTTTTAGTTCGATTATGTTTGATGGCTCTCACTATCCGTTAGAGGAAAATATACAAAAGACAAAAGAAATTGTAGAACTTGCGAAACAGTACGGTGCGACGGTAGAGGCTGAGATTGGCAGAGTTGGTGGTAGTGAGGACGGATCAGAAGATATTGAAATGTTGCTGACAAGCACTACAGAAGCAAAACGATTTGCAGAAGAAACGGGCGTAGATGCGTTAGCTGTTGCAATTGGAAATGCGCATGGTATGTACAGTGGAGATCCTGATTTACGATTAGACCGTCTACAGGAAATTAATGAGGTAGTTCATATCCCGCTCGTATTACATGGTGGATCTGGAATTAGCCCAGATAATTTCAAACAATGTATCCAACATGGTGTTCGAAAAATTAATGTAGCAACAGCCACGTTTCAGAATGTAATTACTAGAGTTAACACTGCGGCCTTAAATACTCCTTATTTAGATTACTTTATGTACCATCAAGATGTAATTGAGCCCGCATACGAAAACGTTAAAAATCATATACGCATATTCGGAAGTGAAAACAAAGCATAACCAGAAAGGACTTCTTCATTAAATAATAGAAGGAACTCATAATTTAGTTAGTTGACAAAAGTAGAGAATGATAGAGTAGCCATAAAAAAAAGGGGAGAACATCATGTTAGGAAAATTAGGTGAATTAAATGAAGGCTATAATGTATTAACAGAAATGAACGGTCAATGCAGTGATATGTTAATGGATATAGGCATATATAAGATGTCTAATGGAAAAGAAGAGTTGCTATTTGATAATAAAAATGAAACGGCAGTACTTTTACTAGAAGGGACAATACGTCTAGAGTGGGAAGGAATGGAACAAGTTATTCAAAGACAGTCTGTTTTTGAAGAAAACCCTTGGTGTTTACATGTGGCTAAAAAAGTGAAGGTTACAATTACTGCTCTTTCAGATAGTGAAGTGCTTGTTCAAAAAACAGATAATGATCAAGAATTTTCGTCCAAGTTGTATACTCCAAATGAGTGTCAAAGTGTTGTAGCTGGAGAAGGAGTATGGGAGGGAACAGCACAACGTGTTATTCGTACGATTTTTGACTTTAACAATGCAGCATATTCTAATATGGTAGTAGGAGAAGTTATTTCATATCCAGGTCGATGGTCTAGTTATCCACCGCATCATCATGAGCAGCCAGAGGTATATTATTATCGCTTTAACAAGCCACAGGGATTTGGATGTGCGATGGTAGGTGAAGATGCTTATCGCGTTGTACATAATAGTTTTATTACAATTCCAGGTGATCTAGATCACCCGCAAGCAACTGCGCCTGGATATGCAATGTATTTTTGTTGGATGATTCGACATCTTGAGAATAACCCATGGAATGATCGTATCATGGAGGAAGAACACAAGTGGTTATTAGAACCAAATGCGAAAATTTGGCCAGAAAAAGAATAGATGAAAATAAAGGTTCTGGACAAAAACGATGTCACTTGCAATTGTTTTTGCTAAGAACCATTAATTTTTTGTCAATGTAGGCAGGCTCTTATGTGAGGTAACGTAAGAGCTTGTTTGCATGTTCTACCTTTTTTTATGTAGAATAGTAATAAGAGATGATATAGACAGGGAGAGGAAATCCATGTCCACTAAATTAGTAAATTTACGGATTGATTTTGCTTTTAAACAGCTTTTTGGAACAAAAGGAAATGAGGAAATTTTAACGGGTTTCCTAAATGCAATTTTAGAGGAATCTTTAGATGCACCTATTACTTCGCTACAATTAGATGATCCACATCTCCATAAATCTTATGAAGATGATAAGTTATCGATTTTAGACCTATTAGCAACACTGGATAATGGGACGCAAGTAAATATCGAAATCCAGCTTCGAAATACACATGATATGGTGAAGCGCTCCTTATATTACTGGAGTAAACTTTATACTTCACAAATGCAAGAAGGGATGCCATATCGTTCACTTCGGAAAACAATTACCATTAACTTACTAGACTTTATTTTATTTTCTCAGGATGATGAATTTCATACCATCGGACAATTATGGAATACAAAATTACAGCAACTCTTAAGTGACGACATTGAAATCCATTTTGTAGAGATACCGAAATTGGTAAAACAATGGCGTGAAGAAAAAGTAAACCCATGGGAAAATACATTTGTTCGTTGGATGTTATTATTACCAGCACATGAAGATGAACATTTAACTCAAACATTGGAGGAGATTGCGATGAATCAAGATCCAATTTTACAAAAGGCAATAAATAAATGGGAAAATATGAGCCATGATTCTTCTTTCCGAACAGCATATGAAGCTCGAGAGAAATTACTTCTAGATGAACAAGCTAAGTTAGCTCATGCAGAACAAGAGGGAATGGAAAAAGGCATTGAGCAAGGTAAGATGCAGATGATCCGAGGAATGCATGAAATTGGTGTACCACTTGAAACTATTGCAAAAGCAAGTAAGTTGAGTGTGGAAGAAATAGAACGTATCTTAAAGCTAAAATAAATATATATGAGTATATAGAACTCATGAGTAGAAAAAATAGACTTTCATTATCATAGCACGTTTAATGGGAAAGCATTGCTGAAGATTTCAGCAATGCTTTTTCTATATCATTTAAGGAAATTATTCTTTTGTTAAAAAGTCAATTTCTTTTTTACGATTTAAAAATATTTTAACTTTGTAATAAAGGAACCTAAATCATAACCTGTTTTTATTATAGCTATAGCTGAAATTACAGTTAATGGATATTTGATATATGGATTGTTGAGGAATTCCATTATGTTTTTCATATTCTAAACCTCCATGGCATTATTTATATCATTAAATTTATTATCTCAAATATAATGATTAACAGTCAATATAATGTAAAGAAAGATACTTAATTAGCGGAGAACTAAACAAAATAATGGATAACAAAACAATCGTACTTTTTATAAAAACTGCATAGTAATTCACAAGGAAAGACTTCATTTTAATCAAACTTTATTTCAAAGCTACACCTACGATATTACTCTTTTTCAATAATGACAAAATAAATATCATTGTACACTTAATGTACGTGAATAATAAACCTGTTAAAAAGTAATAACGTCATTTCAAAAAACTTTAGAAACACATGGTAATAATTGGTGTAATCACTCTTTATCCTGTATGATAAAAATGGAAATATTCCAATGTTTTTATAGTCAATAATTGACTTAATAGAAGTAGAAAAAATTATTGATAGGAACGAAAAGGATGACCAAAATGGGAAGGAAAAGGAACTGGCATGGCATAGACCGTGTTTTTGTTAAAGATTTAAAATATGAAATAGGATCGCCTGAATCTCATGCAATATCCATACATAAAACTAACTTTGAAGATTGGGAGTTAGAGTTAAGTGCCTATGAAGAAGAACTATATTATTTTGAAGAAGCAAAATAAAAACAGGAACCTATAGAATTTGCTATTTATATTCAATATATGAATCGTTTAACAGGAAAAGCGATAGTGAAAAGTATTGAGGTAAATACAATTGTAGTAAAGGGAATTACTGATTTACATGGTTATAGATATGCATCATCACGTTGAAAATATTTTGACCTTTAAACAGAATAAAATAAACAAATTAAGGGGTATGTAAGATGGGGAAATTTGTGAAAGACCAAAAGGTAGTTGCACTGACATTAGAAGGATTAGCACCATGTACAGTTGTAAGAGTGGATTGGATTTTCATCATGGTACAAGTAGAAGAAACGAAGCATTTATATTCTGTTACAAAAGGTAAAATGACGCCTATAGAAGAAGATCAACACTATCTACTAGAAGAGAGTATTGATGAAGAAGGTGTATTCGATATAGGTAGAATGTTTGCTAAAATAGAAGCAGAAGACATGGACCTTGCAAAGAAATCATTTGAAGAAAATGAAGAATTCAAGAAATACGAAGATTTCCATAAACCATCAGAAGGGAAACTGTATAGTGGGGAGTACTATACTACAATCAAAACAGGTAAAGAGTTACTAGAACAATACTTTAATCGAGAAGAGTTAGAGCGTAATGGTACTAATTAAATTAGATGTGTAAACGGTTAAAGGTCAAATCTTATTTATGTTAGGTATATAGACTAAGAAAATTTATATTTGTTTTTTATGATTAAAAATATGCATAAAAAATCCTCCTCTATACAAAGAGGTAAAGCGGTGCAACCTTCTTCTAAACGGTATGACTTTAGGCTATTTACTCACTCTTAACGTGAATATTGGATAGGTCATGCAAGATATATTACTATTTGAAGAACTATAATCTTGCCGTTGGGCATAGTTACGGTTCAAATCACAAAATAATCTAAACTTGATAACGTCAATTGATTCTATTTTACATCTATTATATTAGAGAATAGCAGTTTCATTTTATTATAAAAAACATCGGTACATATAACAGCACTATTTGGTGGATCAATACCAACTACAGTCATATAATTAGAGAGTAAATAACCATCTTCGTAATATGTAATTAGAACTTCCTCTTCAGATAATAAGGAACATAATAGCATGTTCTCAATCATTAATTCGATATAGAAGAGAAGATATAGAAAGTGTTGTGGATTTCTCGCTTCCTCTTGTTGTTGATAAAGAAAAACTATTGTCAAATATAGAGACTGTAATTTGCGGTGAGGACCAATAGACGTAAGGTTTGAGTGTAATTGTCCTACATTACAAAATCCCAAACGCTCATTTGAATAACAAAGAATGGTGTTTGGGATTTTATAATGAAATTCAACAAACAAGTCAGTTTATTTTTTTTTATAATATAAATGGAGAAGTCCAACGAGAATAAAGGAAATGGAGAGGATTAGTAATTTTTGACCCTGTATCTCATTAAAAGCTGTAAAAAATTTACCTAATGACTTATCCCATTCATCTAATGAGTTTGTATAAAATGCAGCTGCTATATAAGTGAAACCGAAAAGAAGAATTCCAGATAGTATAAGAATTGCTCCAGGTATTTTCATTATTATCTCCCCCTTCTTACTTTATTTATACAAAAAAGTGAAAAAGACCTTTAAAATCTAAGGTCTTTTTCACTTTCTATATTATAACTTCCAAACTACGAAGCAGAATCCTACTTGTCTATAGGCTGTTCCTGTTCCTTTGAATAATTTGGTGAAATATACATCGAATGGTTGGATTCTGAAATCGTCATAAGCAACTATTTGATAATTTTGGCCAGCAGTATCTACTTCTCGTTTTGCTGTTCTGTTAAATTCTGCCCCAACGTTATATCCGACGCCAGCTGAAACGACTTTAGCCGAAACGCCGACATTCGATGAATAAGAATTTGAGACTTTAACTGATTGTTCTAATATTAATTTTCCGCTCGCTGGATCACCAGTTCCTGAAGTTCTTGCACGTACTACTACACCACAACCATCTCTTTCCATTCCATTTTTAACTACGAGCCAATCCCAATCAGCTAAAGGAGCTTTAGAAGACTTTTGAACGTCTTCTATTGAAGATACTCGAATAACCTTCTCGATTTGGGCGTTAGGTGTTGGTTTTTCCCATCCTGTTTCTTGTAATAATTTCTCTTGATTAATTGGGGCGAACTCTTGTTTTTTTTCAGATTGATCAAAGGATAGGTTTTCTTCTGTAAGTTTAAGATTATGTTGATCGTAACATGCTGCTGTAGTTTTAATCGGTTTTGAATTTGGCGATTTTTCAGTAGCTGCAAATGATGTACTTGAAAACAATAAACTAACTAACAAAATTGATGTCCCCGCGATTTTTTTGAAAGTCATTCCCATTCCCCTTTCTACTCCCTGTTTTGAACTAGTTCAATTTCAATTTTACAATAAAAGGAAGTTCTCTAATATTGATAAAATTGGTAATGATTTGGTAATTACAAAGTGGAAAATGATATTGGATCTGAATGAAGACATATCAGTATTTGATATTACTATAAGAAAAAGTGAATATAGAATGTGCTTCTTTATTAGAATCTTAAAGATTTTTCGCTAATCATATAGTATTCACTTTATAGAAAATATCGCAGGAATTGTGTAACAAATGTTGAGAAAACTCCGTTTTAACATTTAATCATTATGGATTTTCGTTCTTGGTTACAGATTTAGATTTGCTATTAAGAGAATAGATTAAGCTATATATGATGAGTTTTTCGACTTTTTCCGTGGATGTAGATTCGAAAAAAGTTTAATCATTTTGAATAAAAAGTAGCATTATTATAACCAATTAGCTTTTCGAAAGTTTTAATATTTATATATAATTAATATTAAAATAAAAGGATTTAGTGTAAGCTTACTATGTTTATAATAATGTAAATGTTTTAGAAGGTTACGTTTTTTATTTGTTTTTGAAAGTATTTATGTAAAAGGAGCCATGTTCTTGAGAAATTTATTCTATTTTATTTTAACTATTTTTAGCTTAATTCTACTTACATCTTGTGGTGTAACGGCGGAGGAAAAAAGGAGACAGAAGCATCATTAGAAAAACAAGTACAGAAATCTATCGAATCACTCAAATCTGATGAGGTACTTACAAAATATTTATCGAATGTTAAATATGAAAAGGATGTAGATTCTGATGATACCAATCTACACTATAATATTCTAGGTACTTTGAATGATTCTTTTGAAGAATTAAAGGAAGCGGAACAATTCGCCGTTATTTCACATTCAATAGATAAAATACATGAAGTTAATAAGGAGAATAATGGTAATCTAAGCTGTGGTAGGCTTTTTCTTTGTGATATCTGGTATGTTGAATTCTCTACAAGCAAAGAAAAATATAGGATGTTCTATGAGGATCCGAACATCAATAATATGAATGGAGAGGAATGAACCCTAGTGGTTGGAGATAGATTTGAATTCAATTCCAAGGGGCTTTTGGTTATCGATAGAAAAGATAATAGTATTAACTCTAGTACAACAAAAGCAAATTCTTCTACAGAAGATGGTAATGATTGGTTGAAAATGGGTGATTCTCAAAAATATAGTACTGTTACTACTATTCTTACTTCACTAAAAAGTAATGGATATACAGTTTTTGAGAACACCGATTGGTTTGTTGATGCTTTAAATGCTTTTTACGGAGTGGATGCAACAAATGGAACAAAGATAACTGAAGCAATTACGCTAGCGGGATTTGCCGGCAAGGTTATCACCAAACCATAATTATATTAGAGATAAAAGTATGGAAAGTTTAAAAGACACATACTTTGACAAGAGGTGTGTCTTATTTTTTGTATATGAAAAGTGATTTTAAATTAAGATATTATTATCATGTAGGTGTTGGCAGATTTCAATAACCTTTTCTCTTGATAAACCTAATTCTTTAAATATACTTTCGTCACATATCTCAAGCTTTTCTAACCACTCAGGTGTTACACCAGTTTGTGGTACCCACATTCCGAGAAATTTAAATGACATCAATTTCACCCTTTTTATTTACTTTTTTTTCCTGCATCAAATACTTCATCTAATATTTCATCTACTTTTTCATTATTATTTAATAGTGAAATCACGCATATCACTGTCCTTTCGCTTATAACATGTAGTATTACGATTTCCGCAAAAGGAGGTTTTTATTCAATTATGGATGAGAAGGAGATTAGATTTACGGTTTCAGAGGAAATATATGATCAGTTGGTAGAGATGGTAGGATATCAGAATTTCAGGAAAAAATTAAATACTGAAGAAAAAGTGGATCTTGAAATATTGGTCAGAGGAATTATTTTAACTTTTTTAAAGAAGATTGAAAAAGCCACAGAAACTGAAGAAATTAATGTAAACTATTTGAAATTATTAGCTTGTGATACAGGGAATCCATTACGTAATAAGTTGAGACAATATCTTAAGAAAATTGGTATGAAGCAAACAGAATTAGCTGCTATAACCAATATAAAAAAAGGGAATCTAAGCTTAATTGTAAATAATCATGTTCAGCCTTCGCTAGAAGCATTCTTTAAAATTTGGGCAGCACTACAATATCCACCTATTGAGGAATTATTCTATCGAGATAAGGATTAGAGTAGTTTTTATTTTGTCCTTAAGTTTTAAATTTAAAACTTTTTGATTTAATTTTAAAAATAAATGTCATAAAACCAGGCACAGGCGTAATAAATTTTACCAAATCGAGAAGAAAAGGTGGCATGACAATATGACTGGTATAGGGTTTCTTATAATGACTGTATCGAAGTTTGGAGTTGCGGGCGCTTTTACAGTTGGTGTTACGAAAGCGATAGACTATTTTCATACCTTCGATAAAAAGAATAAGAAACAAACAAAGTCTAAAGCGCCAGCTTCACCAACTCATGATTATGAAGCAATTAGAAAGGAACTTAACGAAGAAAATGTTTAGTAGTTAATTATTTTTTAAATGGGGTGTACTTATGTTAGAACATCACAGAACTGATGAAGGGCAAGGACATCCATTTTCCGTCGAACAAGTGGGAAACACATATAAAATAAAGTTTCATCAAAATCAGTCTGAGTATCAAAATGTTGAAAAAGAGTTTAATGAGCAACTTAAGAAAGTCCCTTTTCATGTAAAAAATCTAAAAAGGGAAGTGATAAACAGCAAAAAGAAGAAAAGGTACCAGTGGTTAGAATTAGCAAAAAAAAGTATACCAATGTTGAGTGGGATTCTCATGTACGCATCACCAGCAGCTGCTCAAACAGTATCGAAGACGGCGGAAGCAGTATTAATGCCAGCAGAAATGATACAAATACTATTGGCTATTTTAATGAGCTGTATCATTATAGCAATCGGAATTGCACTAGTAGGTTCCGTATTGGCAGGAGTTTGTCGCATGTTTCGAAAACACAAGTTTGCACAGGAATGGAGCAACGATATTATTCGCGGGTTAATTCAAGTATTATTAATGCCACTCGCTATATTTTGCATCATTTTGTTATTCCACTCACTGTTTGGAAATCTAGAGTGGTATATAGATCCCGCAAGGTACTTACCTACATTTCAAGAGGCTTTGGAAACCTTATTCCCTATGCAACCGTAGCAACATCTTTCCTAATGTTTCATGTGAAAGAAGCTTATGCTATGGAAAGTGCAGGTGAACCATGGGCGCCATTTGAAGATAAGTTTCAATTCAAACTACCTACTAAAACAGAAGACCCTGCTCCATTTTCATTTATCCCTGGAAGTAATTATTTTGAAAGTGTAAGTACTCTTTTAACAGATATTAAGTCAAAAGTAACAGGAATATCAGATGCAATTGATAGTATTGATATGTTTATGAAAAATCTACCTCAACACATATATAATGGCAGTGTGATTTTGCTAAATGAAATTTTTGAGTTAGTTTCAAACGTATTGTTAAAGTTACCGGCATTTCTGTTTGAAACGACAATTATTAAAGATCAGACACTTGTATTTTTTACTATTTCATTAATTTTAATCATGATTTTATGTACTATTAATTCGATAAAAATGATGCTTCGCAAACCACATACCCCTATACGAAAAATCCTTCACAGAATTCCTCTTGCATTATTACTAACTGGTGCTGCTCCTACACTTTTTGCAAAAGGTTTCTCCTTATTAAATCTATGTTCAGATGCAATTACTGGTATTGGTGTCAGTGAAATAAAAACTGGTGAATTGGTATTAAATGGATCCTTAAGTTTAATCAATTTAATTGCACTAATAGGTTTTGATTTACTACTTATTTCTACACTTATCCCTGTTTTATTAAAAGCCGGACGGCGATGGTTTGATTTGATGTTGCTTGTAATAAGTACTCCATTAGCACTATGTACATGGATTTTTGATCAACATCGGCATTGGTTTAACCTATGGTGGAAAAATGTTAAGCAGTTATCTTTAATACAGCTTATACATGCAACATTTATTACTTTTATGGCAATTGTTCTATTTGCTACAAGGGGACTTATAGAACCAAATATGATCTTATTGAAAATTTTATTTATAATTGGTGGCTTCTATAGAGTTGCGAATCCTCCTAGGTTTTTAAAAGGTTTTCAAGATAATGGTGATGATGTGTTTTCAATAGGAAAATCGTTAAAGAGTCATTTTACAAGAATTCCTTTAAAAGGAACAGTAATGAAGCTATGGAAAAAAGGGAAGAAAAAATAAATCGAATTGGGGGATCGGTGATGTTTTTTAAACATTTCCAACGTAGATTTACTTCTCAGGCTGATGTTTTATTATCGACAATCTATTCAATAAACACTTTTGATGAAAATACAGTCAAATATGTTTTGAATTGTGATGTGAATTCAACAATAGGGTTTGAGAAAATCATTTATAAAGAAGGTTGTAACAACTATTTATCTACGCCAGTAGGAAATAACTTTGAGGTAGTTCAGGAGCAGATAGATAATAATTATGTTTTAGAACTAATCAGTGGTATGAATCTGTATGAAGTGTCCCTACAAAAAGGGAGTATATTTCCATTGAAGAATGACAAAGGGATATTTCAAAATATACAGGATGTACTGCAAGAAAGAGAAAAAATATTGATACAATTTTTAGCTCAGAAAGAGGATAAAGCAAAAGAAGACCTCATAGAGCAATACATTGATTATTTATCAGGAATTGCGAATCCATCAGATGCTTTGTTTAAACGGAAGTTCCAAAAATATGTTCATCAACTATTTGAAAGTATGAACTATCCATTAAATAAAAATTCTCAGGTGAAGGATATTGAAAACAAAATAAAGGAGCCATTATATCAATATCAGTTAATCATTGGGATCTTCGCTGAAGACGGTTCAAGAAAAGACTATTTGCAGCATGTAATTGCTAATTCATTAGAGAAAGTAACTTATTTTAATCGCCTACACATGTCTCCAATCGAAGGAACTGAGGATGTTATAGACGGTATAAAAAGCAGAAAGATTCATGTGAACCAAAATAAACAGTATATAAGTGAGAGTGAAATTTTGTCTTTGGTTGTACAGCAGGAGAGGTAAGAAATTAAAAGAGATGTTATTGGAAGGAATGAATATGCGATGATTAACCCTACAAGTAATTCAGACACAAATACAGTGTACAGTTCCGACTTTATGGAAAAAGTGGTTGAACTATTACCTTATACAAAAGAGGAACGCACTGTTCGGTTAGAAGCAGATGAGATTACATTAAAGATACTAAATGTTATGAGAGAACAAAATATCATAAAAGAATCGTGTGAAATTATCAAAATAGAAGAAGGGTCTACAATTATGCATGTAACCCTTTCAATTCCTTCTAACGTTAAATTTAGAGACATAAAAAAACATGTAGAGGATATAAGGGTAGCTGTTGGTTTAGAGGACCTACAATTATCATCTGCTTCAGAACTCAACTCAATTATGTTTAGTTTTCCAAAAGAAAAGCGAAGTGTTGTTTACTTAAGAGATATCTTAAGCAGTTCAGAGTTCTTAACGTTCTCAAAAGAGGCGAAATTACCTTTTATCATCGGTTTAGATGGACATGGAAAGCCTCTCTATGAGGACTTAACAGATACCTTACACATGCTAATAGCTGGGGCAACTGGAAGTGGAAAAACGTATTTTTTAATTGGAGTAATTTTGTCCTTATGTTTATTGAAAACGCCTTATGATTTGCATTTTTATATTATAGATCCAAAGCGTATTGATTTTAAGAAATTTAAGGATTTCCCACATGTTCAAAAAATAGTTACTGAAGTTGAGGAGTCAACAGCTGTCTTAGCTGCAGTAACTGAGGAAATGGACCGAAGATATGCATTGATGGAAGAATACGATATAGATGATTTAGTTGACTATAATGTATTACCTGATGTGGAAAAACTTCCGTATATTGTTTGTATTGTCGATGAGTTTAGTGATTTAGTCATGCAAAACCCTGATGTGAAAGACTATATTGTGCGAATTGGTCAAAAAGCAAGAGCTGCAGGTATTTATGTGATTTGCGGGACTCAAAGACCGGAAGTAAAAGTTGTAGACGGGTTAATCAAGGCGAATTTACCAACGAAAATTGCTTTTAGTTGTGGTAGTTATCATGACTACAAAACGGTTTTTGGAAGTGCACCAGGTGTGAAGTTACTTGGTAAAGGAGATGCTTTATTAAAAAGCCCTGTCATGAGCGAAGAATACGTAAGGTTTCAAAGTCCTGTAATTGATTTATCTAAAGGCAAAACTAAGGATATATTGCAAAATATATGTGATTTGTTCCCTTATGAACGTCCAAACAATGGTTTAAACATAAAGCCATTACCAACACCATACGAGCGGATAAAGTCTTACATTATAGAAACAGGGGATACGGCAGTGACACGTGTAAAACAGGAAATGAAACTAGATGTGAAAGTAGTTCGTAATATTATGGATCAGTTAGTTGATGAAGGTTTACTTATAAAAACAGGAAAAGGGAGATTTAAATTGTTAGATGAAGTAGATGAAAAAAACACGAAAATCCATTGATTATTTTAAGACAATTAAAGGGGGATTTTATTATGAAAAGTTTTGTCTCTTTTACTTATAATGCTCCTGGGTGTTTTCGAAAAGAAAAAAAGCATTTTGAAGATAATGTGTTAGCAGAGCGATTCGTATATTCTTTAATTGCTCAATCGGTTTCAGCGCTTTCTAATTATGAAGTAGAGAAATATATGCAAAGTGAAGAAGAAGAATTTGAGAAAACAATGGAGTATTTCTTTGATACAGAAGAGGGGTATTATTTAGATTTATTAATTGAAACACCCATTCAAAATAGAGAATTGAATAGATTAATAATATAAATCAGCTATGCTGGGTTTTATTTTTTGAGCTGGAAAGTTAGGTGCTTTATTTTTATGTATTTTATAAAATTTCAAATTGAAGGTGTCTTCGTTAATTAGAAAACACCTTTTGTAAAGTATTTATTTATGATGAGGGTTTTGAAGTTTATAGTACTTTTTAAGATGTATATATCCCTCATAAAAGTTAATCATATCTTTTTGGATGAATAAGTTATCAAATGTTTTGTGAACGTTATTTTCTTCATATGTATTGGCAATCAAATTAAAATTTTTAATTGCATTTTGCATTAGTGAAAGTTTGATTATTGTTTCTGTATCAATAGATTCTTTTAAAGTGAGTAGGAGTGCTATTCTTTTATCAGTTTCAGTCATAACAAATTGGCTTGCTGTACTCCAGTAATCAAATTGTTTGTTTTGCAACATTATAGGCTTATTATTGATATCGGGTGGTATCCTATGGCTATTTTTCGGAATTGGTCCATTTTTTGATGGTATGTTCCAGGTAATACTAGTAAATTTTTTATTTGCTTAGGAACCATACTTTCTAAATTTAAAGGATGTGTTTCAAAGACATTTATTTCTGAATAACGTCTCATTTGGTAACTGAAGTCATTACATATGCTCCATAATGTACTTAATTCTTCATTAACCATCGGTTCTACTTTCTTTTTAAATTCTTTTTCAGGTAAATAATTATGTACTAAGTAAAATAGAAATGCTGCAATATAAGAAAGAGAAATCGCTTGAAATAACATTCCTAAATTATAGAATACTTCTGAAGGTGCTGGAATTAGTAAAAGGAACTGGTGTGAAATAGCCCAAAGTAAACTAATAACGAAGCAGGTCCATATGATAAATTTCTGCATTATTTAACCTCCATTTCAATATCTTTATATTATTATACAACAGTCATAAGCTGTTGGGATTATTTATCATTTTACTATAAATATTCACTGTATTACCTCTTACCTTCTTAGTTTTGATAGAAGAAATTTATATACTTAAAGTAAAGGGCTTAATATCAATAAAGGGGGAGGATAATTTGGAGGTATTTAATTCAGCTGCTCCTGCACAAACAAATAATGAAGAATTACCATTCGATATTTCCTGGATGACCGATTGGATTGTAGACTGGTTTGGTTCTTTGTTTAATGGCGGCAGTGATGTAATAAAAGATGGGGGAGATAAAATAGATGGTGCAGTCCATGCGAGTGTGCCTGCATTCTTTGATATTATTTTCCTTATTCTTTCTGTAGTAATCTTAATATCATTACTAGTTTTTGGAGCTTCTTTATGGTTTAAACATATAAAGTGGAAAAAAAGATCTATATATTTTGGAGTAGGATCCTTCATTCTAATACTACTAATAAGGATTTTACCGGTGTTAATGCTGACGACACGTTCTTTTGATTTTCAAACTTTTATGAGTAATATGGTGGGTTTAATCACTTCTATAATTTTAGGGACAGCTGTATTAATGTTTTTAATATCTCTAGCACTAGGTATGCTTTATAAGAAATTTGAACATCCGAAATATGGGAAATGGAGTTCGAGTTTGAGATATAGTTCAATTTTTATATTTGTAATGACATTGATAGTACCGGCCTTGTTGCGCCATTTATAATCTATGTTTATCTGGGGGAAGGAGGGAATAGTGCAGGTAATTTCTATTATTTTTCGATGTAATTATACTAGCACTCGTTCTCCTCTAATTTTATGAATTAAGTCTTAGACATTAAAAAGAATTTTGTTGTACGGAGTTTTGGCAAAGGGGGAGAGGTACTAGTGACTACGTTTGTTGTCATGGTGAGTATATTCTTAATTCTGTTCGTAATTGGTCCTAAAGCGACTAAGAAAAAAGAAGAAAGAGATAAAATTGAAAAAGAACATAAAGAGAAAATGGAGGCTTTAGAGGAAGAAAAAATTGACTTAGATATTAATGGGACTAAAGTACGGTTACACAAGAAGCCTAAGCTAAAGAACAGTATATATAAAATAAAGAGTAATAGATAAGGGGAAATTGAATTACATTTAAAAGTAAATTAAGAGCAGGTAGCATAAAACGGATAACATTTAAATATTTGGGGGGATTACTAATGTTTAATAGAACTAAAGAATTACCAAAATATCAACAAATACATTCAGGAGTATATAAGTTTGAATTACCTTACGTTACAGGGCTATTTATGTCCACGGAATCAAATAAAGATAAAGTACGGGAGGTACAACAATTTCCTGTAGAAGTATATGTACTTAATGATAAAGACATAGCAAGAGGTATAAGCGCAAGATTTGTGATTTATGGTAATGGTAGTCGATCAGTAGGAGATCGTTATGCTCAATTGGCAACGATTTTAAGGAGAGCTTATTTTACAGCACTATTTATTCCGGATGTTCCCCAAAAAATAAAATGGATTGAATACCGTGATTCTAAAAATACAGTACTGAATAAAGAAGAAATTTTAGAAGTCGAATTAAAATGGGATGAAAAATCGGCATCTTATAGCTTTGTAGGAAATAGCTTCCTCAATAGTATTTTTGACTGAAATACCAAACGGAGAAATATTTATGAAGCAAAATCAAAATAGTTTCTATGGAAAACCGATTACAAAATATCCCTCTGTAACAGTAGAATGCAAGGATATTGAAACTGGATTTCATTTAAATGTCGGTGGTGTATATGTATTTTATTCGGTTACTGGGGTTACTTTGTATGTGGGAATGTCGAATAACTTGAGAGGACGTATCCTTGAACATTTAAAAGGCAAAAGCGAAGGTACAGAGCTTCTAAATCATTATTTTCATCGGGTAAAGGTATATCTTGTAGAAGATGAAAATGAAAGGGAATCTTATGAACATGAACTAATTAATGAATTATTTCCATTGTTCAATATTGCTGGGAATGACAGTATGCATAGAGACTTTCTGAGTCGTCTTCGTTCATTTGTAAAAGAGATTATTTCAGAACAAGAACAGAAAATTAAAGAACTTGAAAAACCGAGTGAAGAAAAAATAGATTTATTTGGTTAATTTTGTTCAGAATTTTTTAACCCCGCTTATATTTTTTTAAGCGGGGTTATGTTTTATGAATAATTTAATTACAGTCTATATTTTTATTTATCCGTACATATGCAATGTTCTCAACTAATTGATAACCTGTTTCTATTAATTGAATAATAAATTCATTCGAATTGTTTAGCTCATCGATTTCCCGTAGTAAAACAAAATCTCCTAATGTTTTCCTTTCTTTAATTGGTAGGTTCCTATTTTCAAGTATTACGTTTAAGATCCCTAATTCAATGTTAGAAAAGGTTTGCTGCTTTGTTAATTTATTAGCTAGATGAAAGGCAATTAATTGATGAAACGATCTAATGTCATAAGGGATTGGATGAGCATCCCTATAACTATTTGCTAGTTCGTTAAGTACATACAATAGATGATCAAATTCCATAGAAGATAAGGCGGAAATATCTGTAACTGGGAGTTTAGGCTTCTTTTTTCTACCAAATGGTACTTTGATACTATTCATTTTTACACTTCCTTTTTTATATTTATCTCTTCCCATTCACTTTTTTCTAAGTAAATCATCTTAATGGTGCGTCTAAGTAATTGTGAAATGGTTTTAGTAACTATGGAATCATTTAATGGATTATATAATGTCTCAACTTGTTGAGGATTTTCCATTACGAAAATAATATGGTGTTTAGATCCAGTAGCATGAACTATTTCTCCTAAACTATTTGCAATAAGGGGATTATCTTTCTTTATATGAGCAATACAGTTAGGGAGGAAAGTTTCTAACAATTTGCTTGTTTCCCAAGTGATTTCTGGTAAAACAATATCTTTTGCAGTTTCCTTAGCTTTAGGATCGCGATAAATTTGAATGTTTCTGCGTCTTTGATTAGAAGTTGGTTCTTCTTTTTGTTTTTCTAATTCGTCTAAACGCTGATTGAATGCTGCGATGGTATCAAGTAAACTTTGTAACAATGTTTGATTAAGTTCATTGGAATCTTCATTTTCATTATTTTTGATATTCGGTTGGTTCGTTGATATTTCCTGCTCCAGCTGAATTATCTTAACTAATGCAATTTCAATTAGTGTCGCTGCATATACAGAATTCTTTATTTTATACTGCACCGTTGTAAGCTCTTCAAGAATACTTGGAATCTTGGATAATGGTATTCGTTCAGCAAGGTTTATAAAGGCATTATTATAAATGGCCACTTTAAACATGTCAGTTTTTTGAGATAGATTAAATATCATGAGGTCTCTATAGTAACCGATTAAATCGCTTAAAAAGAAATCCGCTTGTTTTCTCTCTAGGATAGTTTGTAAAGAATCCAAAGTGTTGGTTAAATCTTTCTGAGTTATATAATGTATTAGTTTTTCAATATCCTGAATAGCTACTTTACCAACGACAGTTGCAACATGCTCTATTGTTACATTATTTGTTGCGTATGCGATGACTTGGTCCATTATGCTAAGAGCATTTCTTAAACCACCTTCAGCTAATTGAGATATTAAATGTAATGCTTCGTCTGTAATCTGAATTCCTTGATCATTGGAGATGAATTTTAATCTGTCAATCATTGCTTGAAGAGGTATATTTCGAAATTCGAATTGTTGGCATCTTGAAATGATAGTTTTAGGAACCTTTTGTGGGTCTGTTGTAGCCAGTATGAAAATAACATGTGCTGGTGGCTCTTCTAATGTCTTTAATAGAGCATTAAATGCAGAGTTTGAAAGCATATGCACTTCATCGATAATGTACACTTTATATTTTCCTGTAACCGGTGCTAAATGTACCTGGTCTCGTATCTGCCGTATTTCTTCTACTCCATTATTACTTGCAGCATCAAATTCTAGAATGTCGGCGAATTTATTATTATTAATATCACTACAGTTGGCACACTTTTGACAAGGTTCACCATTACTTAATGGATTTAAGCAGTTAACACCTTTTCCAATTATTTTGGCAACAGTTGTTTTTCCAGTACCCCGTGGTCCAGATAGAAGGTAGGCATGTGCTACTTTTTCTAGTTTAATCGCATTCATGATTGTCGTTTTAATATGATCTTGCCCCACTAAATTGTTAAAGCTATTTGGTCTATACGCACGGTATAGTGCAACATAATTACTCATTAATATTCCTCCCGTAAATATCAAATTTTATTAAATGGCAATCCTTTTAAATGCAAAAAAGCAGCCAAATGAGTAGAGTTACTGTTCACATTTTCATGTGTTAACTCAACCCAAAGGGCTGCTTTTAATTTAAAGAAGAAAAAACAAAAAGTAAAAAATATAAGAATATTATAACTCTTGAACTGACAAAAAGGAAGATTAAAAACTTTATGAATCGATTTGACACTCATAATTCCACATATTACTATTTAGAGGAGTTATCAGAAAATTCTTTTGTGAGAGGGGATTTAAAATGGGTGAATTAGTTTCGATTACAAAAAAGGACGGAAAAGAATCAATAGATTTATTTAAACATTACAGTGAATGTTTTGAGGAAGGAGATTCTATAGGTCAAGATAAAATATCTGATGAATTATTTACAACAGTAAAAGATGCTGTTACTCAGTATTGGTTAGAATCTACAGATTCATTACCTGATGTTGTTGATTTGTACATTATTATATCTTTAATAGAAAGTGATTCACCGAAACACAAGAAAATAGTTACACGTTTTTTCAATGACTGTAAAATTTTCTTAACAGCGAAGGAAAAGAAACAGGGTAAACGAGGGAAAATTGATCGCTTGTTAAAAGAATATAGTAAACCACAAATGAAAGAAAGACTTCAAAAGAATTTAAAAGTCGCTGGTGAAATTGAGATAGCTCAATTACAAGCAGCGTATGATCAAACAGATAATCAACAGAAGCAAATTAAAGATGTACAAGAAGTAATTGAGAAGTACGGAATGCATTTCACAATTTTCATTACTGCTTATATAAAAACTCAAGGAACAGATGATATGCATGATTTGTACTTAGAAGCTGCTCCATTCAGATACATTAACATTCTTGCAGAATTAGCAATATTTCATAAGGAGAGATATCCTAGTCAAGAAAAGGCTGAAGAGATTTCGTTTAAAGAGGAGCGGAATAAACTTCAAAGTAAGTTAAACGAGTATGAAAAAAAGTTTAATAAACAAGAAAAAATGTTAAATAAATATAAAATGGAAAATGAACATCTGAAAAAACAAAAAATCTCATCAGATGCTAAGGCATCAAGAGTTGTTAAACAAACAGAGAGGTCGGTAAATGAATTGATGACTGATTTGGCAACTGAGGAGGAAATCAAGTCAGAACAACATAAAAAAGAAGTAGCGTATTTAAATAAAATGATTGAACAAATGGCTCAAGAAATCATTCAATTGCAGAAAGAAGAAGAGCCGCAAGGAAATGTGTATAGGAATGATTTATCAGGAAAGAAAGTGGCTGTAATTGGTGGAAATAAAGAAAGATACTATAGAGAGTGCGTTGAAAAATATAATGCAGAAATTATATTTGTAGCAGAAGATCAGCATCGTAAAATAGATAGTGCAGTTAAAAAAGCTGATGTAGTCTTTTATCTAACAGAATTACTGAGTCATATATATCATGAATTAATTATCCCTGCAGCAGCTCGTTATAACACTCCTATTCGCTTTGTAAATAGTAAGGGGATTTCAGCATTTGAAAGTGCATTAAAAAGATATGCTAGTGAGTAATATGCAAAGTGATTTGTATGTTTAAGTATGATATACTAGCCTTAATGTATTTTTTGAATTTTCTTTCGTTTATTTGAGATTATGCCCTTCGGGTAAAAGATCTATGTACATTGTACATGGCATTCTTTTTCCAGGAGGGCTGTTTTCATTTGTACACAAGTATGAAAGAGAGGGAAAGCTTTTGAAGATGTCAGAAAAACAAAGTGTATTTCTACCACAAGGTTACTTTGAAGTAAAGGCAATACCTCAAGCTGAAATAGCTGATATTTACACTTCTAAGGAATTGATTGCTGATAATGGACTTGATTCATTTTATCATTTTAGCCAAGAAGACTCCTTCCTCAAGGAACGCGAAGTGAGTAGGTGGGAGATGAATTGGCTTCGGACAAGGGATGGCAGAAAGTCATCTTAATTGTTCGACATACATAAACTGTTACTTCACTACCAAACGAACGTACGTTTGTTATATAATAGAATTATATCGAAATGGGGGTGAAATGAATGTTGATCAATAAAGCATATAAATTTCGTATCTATCCAAATAAAGCACAAGCGACACTAATCAATAAAACGATTGGTTGTTCCCGTTTTGTATTTAATCACTTCCTATCTCTATGGGATCATGCATATAAAGAAACAGGAAAAGGTTTGACATATGGTACATGCTCTGTCAAACTTCCTGCCTTGAAGAAAGAGTTTGTTTGGCTAAAAGAAGTCGATAGTATTGCGATTCAGTCATCTGTTCGCAACCTTGCGGATGCTTATACACGCTTTTTCAAAAAACAAAACAGTGCCCCGCGTTTCAAATCTAAGAAGAACAACGTACAATCTTACACCACAAAACAAACAAATGAAAACATTGCCGTTGTAGGAAACAAAATGAAATTGCCAAAACTAGGTCTTGTTCGATTTGCCAAAAGTCGTGAAGTAAAAGGACGTATTGTAAATGCTACGGTTAGACGGAACCCTTCTGGTAGATACTTTGTGTCATTGTTAGTGGAAACAGAAGTGCAAGAACTTCCGAAAACAAATTCTTACATTGGAATGGATGTGGGACTAAAAGATTTCGCCATTTTGTCAGATGGAACAACCTATAAAAATCCGAAGTTTTTTCGATTACTAGAAGAGAAGTTGGCAAAAGCACAGCGTGTTCTTTCTAGAAGAATGAAAGGATCTTCTCGCTGGAATAAACAACGAGTAAAAGTAGCTAGAATTCATGAATACATGGCAAATGCTAGAAAAGATTACTTGGACAAAATCTCGACTGAAATCATCAAAAACCACGATGTTATTGGTATAGAGGATTTGCAAGTATCGAATATGTTAAAGAATCATAAGTTAGCAAAAGCAATTAGTGAGGTATCATGGTCACAGTTTCGAGCCATGTTGGAATATAAAGCAAAATGGTATGGCAAACAAGTCATTGTCGTATCGAAAACATTTGCTTCAAGCCAATTATGTTCATGTTGTGGGTATCAAAATAAAGACGTTAAAAATCTAAACCTACGTAAATGGGAGTGTCCTTCTTGTCGTACACACCATGATAGGGATATTAACGCAAGTATCAATCTAAAGAATGAAGCGATAAGGCTTCTAACCGCAAGGACTGCGGGGTTAGCCTAATCAATTAGAGTTCGATAGAACTCTTTACTTAGGAATCCTCCACTTCTAAACGAAGTGAAAGTGGGGGTAGTTCAAGGCTGCACAGCATATAGTACGACAGGCTGTGATTTTCAAATTAAGGAGAAGATATTAGGAAAGAAAATATCTAGTGCACAAGTGAAAAAAATATTGAAAGATGGAAAAACAAACATGATTAAAGGATTTAAGAAAGGGGAGGATCTTTTCGGTGCTGTGTTGTCATATAACATAGCAGCTAATAAGTTAGAGTTTAACAAGCCTGAAATTAAAGAAAAGGTGGAAAAGAAGGAAAGAACCATTCAAATTTCAATTTTTAATCAACTGTAAAACGTTGAATCTGTTTTCATTGCAGGAAGAAATGAGGTTTTAAAGTGGAGAAAGCATTATTTAATGTAATTGGAATAACACTGGGGTTCTGTGTATTTATTACTGCGTGTTCAAAATCAGATACTACGTCTTCTAAATCTAATGAACTAAAAAGTGAAGTAGTTGAAAAGGAAAGCAGCAAAAAAGAACTTGAAAAAGAGGATACCAAGACATATGAATCGTTATTTGCTACAAATGCCCCGTTAATGACACAAGAAGGACCAGGTAAATACGCAAAGGAAAGGGCACTCTCATCAGAAGAAATGAATGAACTTAATCAGGAATTGATAAAATTACCAAAGGATTTAAGTGCAGAACAAATATACGTACAATTACTAAATTTACAAGCGCAAATTTATAAAGAAGCTGTAAGTAAACTGGAGGGAATTATCCCTGAATTAGCGATTAAAGAACAAAATAATGACAATGTACATTCTATAAAGCCAAAAGAAAAATCCCTGAATGTGGAGATTTTACTTGATGCAAGCGGTAGTATGGCTGGTAAAGTTAATGGTCAAGTTAAAATGGAAGCAGCTAAGAAAGCTATTTACAACTATCTTGATAAGATTCCGAATAATGCAAATGTAATGTTAAGAGTTTATGGACATAAAGGAAGTAATAATGAAAATGATAAAAGTTTATCCTGTGGATCTTCGGAGGTAATGTATCCATTACAGCCTTATAAAAAGGAGCAATTTAATGCTGCTTTATCCAATTTTGGTCCGAAGGGGTGGACGCCGTTAGCATCCGCTATTGAGTCTGTAAATGATGATTTTAAAGAGTATACCGGTGAGGAAAACCTAAATGTAGTATATATTGTGAGTGATGGAGAAGAGACTTGTGGGGGAGATCCAGTCAATGCTGCCAAAAATCTCAACCAATCTAGTACTCATGCAGTTGTAAATATTATTGGATTTGATGTGAAAAATAGTGAACAACAGCAATTAAAGAATACAGCAGAAGCAGGAAAAGGAAATTATGCGACAGTAAGTACTGCTGACGAATTATATCAAACTCTTAATACAGAGTATGAAAAACTATATAAGGAATGGGAAAATTGGAAGATTAATCAATACTTCAGTCTGAATACGCAGTGGGCAGATTTATTTATGAATATTAAAAAGGCTCATATGGAGATTAATGATGTAATTAATAAAGAGCATTATAACTTAAAGAATAATATTTCTTACTTAAGTGAGAAAGAAATTATTGATAATAATAAAAAGCTCAGTCTTGAAAAACTTATTAAACTTCGTTTTGATACATTAACTAGTTATTATAATGATAGAGAAAAGGAGTTAATAAATCTTATAACTGAAAATGAAAAGAAAATGAAACAACACTTGGAGCAATCTAAACCATAATGAAAAGGTGTTAGTATATAAATGATTTATAATTTATTAGGGGGAATATTATTATGAAAGCAACTGGAATTGTTCGAAAGGTTGATGAATTAGGAAGAGTTGTAATACCTAAAGAATTGAGAGATACACTAGGTATAGGGATTAAATCACCGTTAGAAATTTTTGTTGATAATGAAAATATAATTTTAAAAAGATACTCGCCTTATAATGCTTGCCAAATCACTGGAGAGGTATCTGAAAAAAATATAACTTTAGCAGATGGCAAAATTACTTTAAGTCCTAATGGAGCTAAACATTTAGCTGAAGAACTAGAAAAATTTTTGGTGAAATAGGTTTAATATCCAAACATTTCATTTGCAGCAAGTACAATCTGTAAAAATGGATGTTTACTAGGATAGAATGGTATTTAAAAAGATTGTGTGAATTTCTAATAATCAAGACCAAAAATGAATAGGCTTAGATAAATTAAAGGACATTACATATTTAATATGTAATGTCCTTTCTTATGTACTTAAAGCACATATTACTTTAGGTACATTTATTCATAGTTCTCTTCTTTTAAACAAAGTTCGATGAATGCAAAAATATTCTTTGCCTCGATAGCACGCCTTCCATAGTCATGGTAATAGTATAAAACCTGTCCTGTAAACCCAGCTTCAGAGGGATCTGTATCAATGCAAAGGTAATCTCCGCCACCATTTTCTGCAATTGGAATCCACTTAGAATTCCAAAGAGCTGGTTTAAGCTCTTTTTCAATATCTGGCTCTAAATCATCATCAGGGTCGAATTCTTCCTGTAAAAATTCCCAATTAGCTATAATTTCAGAAATGGGAGACAGAGTCAAATTTCTTACAAATGGATTCACCCCAGGTTCCCAAATTTGTCCGTTATACACTCTGTAAAAGCTCTTCATTTCTTCAGGGAGTGTAAGACCCAGTGTATCCTCAATAAGTTGAAAATCTTCATCACTTGCACCTGGCTGAAGATTTAACGATTCTTTAAAGTTACTTTCAGAATTTGATCCTCTTTCGATAATACGTTGCCACAACCATTCAGCTTGATTTATCATGCTATTTATCCACCTCGTCTCAAACTTAATACCTTCACTACAGGATTGGAGACTATGATTATCTTTATTTTATAGCCTTTTTAAATTTACGACCAAAAGTAATTAACATACCTGCAAGGATTGCTAATATACCTACAGCGGTACTATTATTTGAACTTGCACCTGTTTTTGGAAGCTCTTTTATAGTATCTTTTTTATTATCCAAAGTACTACTAGTGTTGTTATTGTCAGAGACGTTTCCGGTAGTAGTAGTACTATTGTCAGGACCTTCTCCAGAATTAGTATTGTTATTACTATTATCAGAACCATTTCCAGAATTAGAGTTGTTATTATTATTGTCAGAACCATTTCCAGAATTAGAGTTGTTATTACTATTATCAGAACCGTTTTCAGTGTCTGTATCTTTTACAGTTACTTTTTGTGTGGCCGTTACTTCATTTCCACTTGCATCACGAACTAGAAACTTAACTTCGAAATTACCTGCTTTAGATGTATCAACTTCGCCCATATGAATTACTTTGTCAGTAATATCGCCATCTTCTTTATCGATAGCTTTAACGCCAGAAAGTGGGTTGTATTTATCCCCGACATGAATAGTTACTTCAGTAGGTACAGTTAAAACTGGATCTTCATCTTTTGTTTCTACTTTTTGTTTTACTATAACAGTTTGCTTAGCGATAACTGTATGCCCATTAGAGTCTGAAACTGTATAAGTTAACTCATAAGTACCAGGTTTAGAAGCATCAACGCTGCCATCAACTGTTACTTTATTAATAATATCGCCGTCTTCATTATCAATAGCTTTAACGCCAGAAAGTGGATTGAATGTATCCCCTACATTAATCGTTGTTTTAGTAGGTACTGTTAATTTCGGTTCCATATCGGGAGTTTCTTCATTTTCTTTTACAATTACAGATTGTGTAGCTGTTGCATTAACTCCTTTAGAATCAACGACCCAATATTCTACAATGTATTTACCGGGTTTAGAAGTATCTACATTACCTTTATATTTAATTTTATTAGTTAAATTACCATCTTCCTTATCTGATGCAGATACACCAGCCATTGGATCAAATTCTTCACCGACGCTAAGTGACGTAGTAAATGGAACAGTTAATACAGGTGCTTCATTTTTTGTTTCTACTTTCTGTTTCACAGTAATAGTTTGTTTAGCAGTAACTGTATGCCCATTAGAGTCTGAAACTGTATAGGTTAACTCATAAGTACCAGGTTTAGAAGTATCCACGCTGCCATCAACTGTTACTTTATCAGTAATGTCGCCATCTTCATTATCAATAGCTTTAACACCTGTCATTGGGTCAAATTTATCGCCGACATTGATAGTAGTCTTAGTAGGTGCTGTTAAAACTGGGACCTCATCTTTAGGCACTACTGTTTGTTTGACAGTAACAGTTTGTTTAGCAGTAACTTTGTGTCCTTTAGAGTCTGAAACTGTATAAGTTAACTCATAAGTGCCAGGTTTAGAAGTATTCACGCTGCCATCAACTGTTACTTTATCAGTAATGTCGCCATCTTCATTATCAATAGCTTTAACACCTGTCATTGGGTTAAATTTATCTCCTACATTGATAGTTGCTCCAGTAGGTACAGTTAATTTTGGTTCCATATCGGGAGTTTCTTCATTTTCTTTTACAATTACGGATCGTGTAGCTGTCGCATTAACTCCTTTAGAATCAACAACCCAATATTCTACAATGTATTTACCAGGTTTAGAAGTATCTACATTACCTTTATATTTAACTTTATTAGTTAAATTACCATCTTCCTTATCAGTTGCAGACACATCTGACATCGGATCGAATTCTTCGCCAACTTGAAGTGACGTAGTAAATGGAACAGTTAATACAGGTGCTTCATTTTTTGTTTCTACTTTCTGTTTCACAGTAACAGTTTGTTTAGCGGTAACTTTGTGTCCTTTAGAGTCTGAAACTGTATAAGTTAATTCGTAAGTACCAGGTTTAGAAGTATCCACGCTACCGTCAACTGTTACTTTATCAGTAATATTGCCGTCTTCTTTATCAGTAGCAGATACTCCCGTCATAGGGTTAAATTTATCTCCTTCAGTAATTGTGGCTGCAGCAGGTACTTTGAGTTCTGGTGCTTCATCTGTCTCTGTAACTTTCTCTCTTACAATTAATGTAGCGACTGTATTTACTGTGTTTCCAAAAGAGTCTGTCACCTTATAATACACTTTATAAGTACCTGGCTTATTTACAGATCCAGTATAATACTCATATTCTACTTTAGAAGTGATATCTCCATCCTCAGGGTCAGTAGCTTTAACGCCAACCATTGGATCAAATTGTTCACCTTCAGTAATTACAAATTCATCTGGAGTTGTAATTACTGGGGACTGGTCTATTACTGTTATAGTTCTAGTTTTTAGATCCATTTTTCCCTGAGAATCCATTAGGTAATACGTTATATAGTACGTACCAGGCTTACTTGTATCTAGCCCATTATCATAAGTAATTTTATGAGTCAGATTTCCTTCTTCAGAATCTGACCCAGTTACACCTTCCATTGGATCAAATGTATCACCTATATTAAGTGTAATTTTATCGCGCAGTATTAATATTGTTGGAGCAGTATTAGTAACGTGCTTATATCTCACTGCTACACGTTGCTTTTGAACAACAGTATTACCTTCATCATCTGAAACGGTAAAGGTTAATTCATAATCTCCCATTTTAGTTAAATCTACTTTTTCATCGCCTGTATAAGTTATTTTTGATGTAATATCCTTACCGTTTTTATCTTTGGCCCATACATCTTTCATAGGATCAAATGAATCACCTACAAAAACAACATTTTGAGGAGGGACAAACAATGTAAGTTGCTTGTCTTCTGCTCTTTCCTGTACTGGCTCACTTGCTTTTAATGAATCTGTCGTTTGTGCACTTGCGTTACCTGCCCCTGCAATCATTGATGTAGCTAATGTTGCTGTTGCTACAAATCCTACTAGTTTTTTTGATTTGGATGTTGAATTCCCCATATATAAGCCCCTTCCAATACTTGAACAATTAGTATTTTTTAAATATTCAATGATATTTTAACATAATTTATCCAGTATATGTATAATTTGATTGATTTATATCTAAATATTAAAAATCTTCAACTCTAGATTAGCTCTTTAAAATCATATTAATTGAAAGAAACATTGGGTAGCCAATAAGGGAAGTTGTTTACAACCGTAATACATGTTTTCAGATTTTTATAACAATCAAAATCCCTCTTGATAATTGTAAATTTATATATTTTATTTTTGTAGTATATGATATGTTTCCATATGTTAATAAAAATACTTATAAAAAGGAGTATACATAATGAAAGCGAAGAAACTAATATGTTTAGCGCTTACTATCATGCTATTAGGGGTAGGTTGTGAAGCAGGGAAAGACTATTCTAAATCTAACAGGGGGAAAGAAGTAATGGAGGAACTGGAGAATAAAAACTCTAGTTATGACGAAGAACTGTATGCTTTAGGGGATGCTTTAAAAGATTCTGAAGATATCCTAAACTATCTTGTCGAATCTGATGATCTGGTATTGCATAAAGACGAGTACAGAGACGCACTTTATGACTTAGAGAGCATTGCTATAGAAATTGGAGACCTAAAGCCTGATAACGGGTTTAAGGAACTACATAAAGAAATCATTAAGTATATGGAAAAGTATCGAGAAGGTATAAACATACAGCTTAAAAGAATAGACCCAAAAGATAGAGATTTCCTTGATGGGCGATTAAAAATGAGTACTGCTAAGATAGGGTATTTGCAGACAATTTATAAAATGACTAAAAAATACGAAAAAGAAACGAAATAAGTATCAAACTATGTGTATTGCAAAAGGGTAAAGGGTTTATTAAGGAGGCTTCTCTTTATCGAATAAATCCTTTTTGAAAGTGGGGAGAGTATACTAGATATAATTAAAGAAACGAAAGGGGATTATAATTTGCAAACATATACATGGAATCTTGGTGATGCATCACTTACATTTCAAAACGGTACTATGGTTCCATTTCAAAAGGGGGAGCTTGCTACTACGACTCGTGACATGATGTATTTTTTTACGACGTTCTTTTACAAGTGCGTCAGGAAACACGTCGTATCTTGGTTCGTAATCATCCAACAGCGCATTATATTGCGGACGCGATTCATGCAATGATCCATCACCCCACAAAGGCAGAGGGGTACTTGTTAGAAAACACAAGAAGTACTCCTGATTATATTCGTAAAGTCTGGTATCATCAAATGGAAATTGCTGATTTATTCTGGCGAGATATGTTTATTCGGCTTGAAAAATATCAGCATGAGGTAAAGAAATCATATGAAGAAACAGTAACAGAAACTACAGAATATAAAATAACCATTGGTACCATTCCAACTGATTCAGAATCCAATAGTAATTTTGTTTGGTATATTAATGGGGTAACGCAGGAGAAATTACAAGAACTTGCAACAGTCGTTCAGAATTTTACTGCGGATACCATCCATCTATACAATCATGGTGTAGAAAAAGAAGTAAGATAACATAAGAATAGAGGGGAGGTTTTGATTATACTTTTTCAAAACTTGCGCTCTATTCTTTTTTTATATGAAGGTTACTTGTAATAATCCTATCAAACTCTATTTTAAAACTACATGAGGGTATTTTCGTTATAGGACTGTTTACGTCTAAAATAACGTTGTTTAATAAATGTAATTAATGACATTGAATTATACTTCTTTTCAATATGTGACAGATTACCTAGATAAGTATCTATTTCATTGTTATAGCTTTCATTTTGTTTACTTAGAAATGTGAAATACATTTCAGATATTTTATTTTCAGTGTTTGTACAGAACTCATGAAATTCATTACTTTCTACTTTTAGATTAAAGAAACCATTTTTTACGTTAAATCCAACTTTTGTATAAAAACCTATTAAATATTCTTCATCAAAGGCCATGCTAATCATTCCATTGAAGAGGAGTCCATAACCAGGATAGCTAAAATATGCCCATCTGTATATGGAATATACCATAGCAGTTCCAACCCCATTTCCAATATGATTTGCATCTAAACTGGTAATAGTAATTTCAATTTTGTTTTCTGATTGATCTTTTTGAATACGACATGAAGCAGTTCCGACCCTTGAGTTATTAACAAGGTCGTGAAATTGCATGTCGAAGGAAATATACTGAAACTCACATCGTTCACTAATACTAATAAATGAACATTTTAATTTTTGGCCATTAGTAGTCATTATGATTGGAAGTGTAGTCAACATAGAATAAATTACACCCTTTCTACATAATAGTTAATCCTGCGATTTTTGATTAATGAAACTCCCAGTATAAAATTGGGCGAGGCAAAGAAGTTAGGCGGGAGATCAACTGCTAGCAAAAGACTGACGGATTCAGCTGAATATATGAACTTAAGGACACATGAGTCCAACTTAATGTAATAAAAAAAGAGCCATATATGATGGTATGGCTCCTTTTAAGTATTAAAATGTTTCTCCATGTTCCCTCATTACGTAATGGATAGAGCTATCCTGTACTTTTGGTGCAAATGTTTCTCCATGCTCAGCATTTTGAGTAATGTTGTTTGAAGTGAAGCTAAATCCGAAAACGGCTACTAATCCTAGAGTGATACCTAAAACTTGAATTACTTTCTTCATTATTTTAGTGCCTCCTTTTTACGTAGTTTTTCTTCGGCTTCGTGTGACTTAAAGAAATATTGATTTGCTTTATCTTGTTGGTTAGATGAGTAGAATTTTAAAGCCAATTGTTTCGAGTAGTCATGAACGAACCCTAATAAACCTTCTTGTTCAAAGTACTCAATTCCTTCTGCGATTGTATTTTCGGACTTTTCTGTAGATTCTTTCGAGTTTAGTGCGCTTAATATTGAGAAGTGGTGTTTATATTCCGTGTTATTGATACGATTGCATGCTTCTATTCCAGTTTCAATAAATTTTAATGACTCTTCTGTATTTCCGAGTTTGTAGTTTTCTCTTGCAATAAGGAAAATTGCTTTATAACTCTTTTCTGGAGTATCGATAGCTGTTGTTAGGTTTCGTATAGCTGCTTCTGAAAGATCTTGCTCAGCATATAGAAAACCTAAGTTATGTCTAACTTTAAGGCCTAACATGGTGTTGTGTTTTTTTGTAACGATATCTAAAGCCTTAATAAAATATTCTTCCGCATATTCATATTGTTTAAGTGATGTGCATGTTAATCCAAGGATATTATTACAAGCTGCTATATTAAGTTCATATCCTGTTTCAGGTTCGAAGAATTTTAAAGCACGGTTTGCATACTTCACTGCTTCTAATGGTTGTCTTACCTGATAGTAAAAAGCAGCTACTTTATAATAGAATTCAGCTTTCTCAATCTCATCAGGGATATTTGCGATTAATTGTTTTGCCTTATCGAAATACTCACCAGCTTTTTTATATTCTCCAATTTCTGTGTTATGAATTGCCTTAAAGAAGTTGTAATAATAATTTAAAAGTTCTTCACTAGGTTTATTAAAATCTTCAATTTTTTCAAGCGATTTTTTAGAGCCTTCATAATCTTTGTTTAACATATTATGTCTAAACTCTAATAAAGAGTAATATAAAAGTATGTTTTGATTTTCTTCAATTTTATCAATCTTATTTTTTATTTCTCCAAATAAATTAGTTGATTTTTCATGATCAAGTTCGCGAATAGAGTCATGCCAGTTACTTAAAAGCTCTGTAATTTCACTTAATGTTACTGTTGCAGCTCCCATATAAACCCCTCCTATTATATATTGTGCGATTTCTCATTATTGTATCAAAATTGTTAATATTTAGGTATCTAGAAAAATATTTCTCAACAATTTTCTATTGACTTCTCCGAAAAAAAGTATTGTTTTCGAGTTTTTCAGACTGTAACATCTATGAATAAAATCAGAAAAATTCCTTGTGAAGATAATTGACCTTAGCAGAATGGAGAGCAGGTTAGTTAAATATGACCTAGTTTTGAATACGCCTGGTTCTTTTTAAGAATAGGTTGATATTATTTTACTGTCGCTTAGTTTCGTAGAATTATTTGTATATATTTAAAGTGAAGGACAAGTTACCGATAGTAACCTGTTAGATAAAGAGTTATTTTTATATTTATAATTAAAGGGGGGATTTGTAGAAAAGTGAATCTAGTTTTGTATGCGATTCTCATGATAGTTATAGCAATAATGTTTAATCTAGGAATTCTGTTTTGGGGAAGAGTAAGGAGAAATTATAAAAAGCACCATTTGCATAATACTAATCTTAAGAAAAGGGAGAAATGACATTTGTCTATTTTTGATAGATTATTATTTTTTTTTTATGTTTTAAGCATGGTTGCTTTATTATTCTGTGATGTTTTAGGAATTAATGTGTTTTTTAGTTTTTCTACAATGATAATAAATATGGTTTGTTCATGTTGTCTATATATTCATTATGTGAAAAGAAGGAATAGAGAAGTCCTTTATGTTATTTAAAAGTAACTGGTAGAAATTTGTGAACATACTTAGTAGTCAATTCTGAGAATATTAATTGTGGGGGAAAAAGATGAAATGGGGAATAGAAGCAATAAAAAGTTATGAATTAAATTGTAATGGTTTAGAACGTTTTACTTTTTTAGGGGAAGAATACCAAAGTACCAATTGGAGTTACTTATCCCTCTCTCATCTTCAAAATTTCCTGGAAACATCGGGTTTGGATAGAGATATGATTTTAGAACTGCTGCCAATTAATTTTAAAGGCATTGTATGGAATTCTCTCGAAAGCGAGGACTTGGAATTTCTAAATACTTTAACGAACCCTAATAGATGTTTGGAAATTTTAGATAGGTATAACTTAATGGATTCTGCAGCAGCTTATACACCAAGCATGGAATATAAACTGAGATGGTTAAAAGAGCGCTGGGTGAAAGGATATTATGTTTTCGCCAACTGTTAAGATAAGACTTGAATAATAGAAAGGAGGATACAATTGAGAGGCCCAACTCATGTAGCAGCAGGAGCAGCATTGGCTTTAATCGCACATAATTATGCGGGAATAGGTGATGATCCATATTTATTAACGGCCACATCAATAATTGGGGCATTAATACCAGATATTTGTCATCAAGGATCTACTTTAGGAAGAAAAATACCTTTATTATCTTGGGGGATCAATAAAACTTTTGGTCACCGTACAATAACACACAGTCTAATCTTTTTGTTTGGTATAACGGCACTTCTTAAGTACCTAGTTCCCCAGTACCCCATAATATATATAGGAATGTTTATTGGGGTATTAAGTCATCTAGTGTTAGATGCCCTTACACCAAGTGGGATTCAATTGCTTTACCCTTTGAAAATGAAAATAAGATTTCCGATATATACAAGAACAGGAAGTATGATTGAATATATATTTTTCTTTTCACTTATTGTAATTGATATAACTTTAATTGGAGGCTCTTTTTAAATTCACATGAAAAATAGGGTAGAAATAAGGCACTCGAACAGCTATTTAATGTTCAAGTGCTTTTTTATGTAGAGTCTACATTTTAATTAATTATGGGTAAACTTTCTATCTTATTTATACAAATTATGCTATGGTACAATATGTTAATTAAATACAATTTTTTCTAGGAGGATGGGGCATAGTGAAAGCAAAGAAACTAGTAACGTTTGCGATACCGTTCATGCTATTGGCAGGTTGTGGTACCGATAAAACAGACGCAAAGCCAAAAGAAAAAGTAGAATCTAAATCAGAAACGAAAGAAAAGCTATCAAAAGAGAAGTATCCAACTCGAATGACTGGTTTATCTTCTGAGTTAGTGCAGAAAATTACAGTAATAACTGAGATAGCTATGGATAAAACTAAAAAGGAAACTGACTTAAAGAAAGAAATTCTAAAAGAAGAGTCTGAGTTGCAAAAGATTATCGCTAAGTTTAAGAAGATAGACCCACCAAAAGAGTTTGAAGACGCTCATAAAGAGATTTTAAAAGCAGTAGACTGTTATAGTGAAGCCTATGCACTTCAAGTAGAAATTTTGAAGGGGAAAGGAAAAGTAACAGACGAAGATAGAGAAAAGTCTAAAAAGTCAATGGACTTGATTAATGAGGGTAACAAGTACTGGCATAAAGGATTCGACCCTATTGAATCCCATAATGAGAAGGAAGCAAAAGCCTTAGGTTTCGATGTAGATACGAAGACCGACTCTAAGTCGTCAACTACTTCTGATAATGGTAACGTACAAATATCCGTAGACGGTAACGAGTTAATCGGTTCTTGGGGTAGTTACAAAGGTTCTGAGTTTCGTAAGGGTTTAGACTTTAGACAAGATAAGTCATTCACGGCTTATGATGACACTGGTAACTCTTCTTATGAAGACAACCATATGACAGGAACATGGTTATACAATAAAGACAGTAATAAAGTAACTTTGATTCCTACTGAATTTGTTAAAGACGGTAAGAAGATAGATGCTAGACAAATGAATGCGGTAGTAGATTATACTGTCGAGTTCTTGAGAGCAGGTTCTTTAAGAATGGTAGATAGTAAAGGTAACAAATTAGAAGTAGAGAGACAGAAGTAAAATTGGAATAAAGTCGAACTGTTTATAAAAAAGCTGAACCAGTAGATTCCTTTGTATAAAAGGAATCTTTTTTGTGCTTATTTTTCATTTCGATATTCCTATAAATTAATACTTTTGTTACAGGTAATGAGGAAAAAAGATTAAAGAGGTGTTGATTTCAAATAAAGTTAATTTCCAATCAATAATATAACTAATATGTATCGGAGAGAAATTCATGTACAGAGATAATAAAGTTGTTTAATTTACAATAAAGTCATTTAAAAAATAATATAGTAGTTTAAAAATCCTTCTTCTACTAACGAGGCAGGTTAGTGGAAGAAATAGCAAGTGGGTTTAACTAGGAGAAGTGTCGATGACATTAAAGAAGACACCGAGGTGTCTTCTGTTTTTTAAATTAAAAATATCGATAAATTAGGATTTATTTACTTAACGTTATACTTATTTTCGGACCGAGGCATCTAATCGGTGAGTATATACAAACCAAGTAATGCTTGCTGTTAATAATGTTGACGAAATTAAAGCTGTAAGAACACTATATGTTTGCCAAATAAGTATCGTTGACCAATCGAAGGCAAAAAACATTATACACTGGGCAATCGTAGCGATTAGGAAAATAATTGTTACGATTGTTCTCTTTTTTGTCATTGGCTGCTGCTCATTCGTTTTCCTTTTTCTTAATCCTAAGAAAAATAACAGAACGGCTAATAGGCAAAGAATAATTGTGGTAGACGACAAAATGATGTCCAAAAGCTGTGTGCCACTTATCTCATATGACTGAGTTAGATTGCCGTTTAATATATTTTTAACTTGTAGTACCAAGTTTATATTGGTATTTGCGCCGTTGCTCAGTAAGCAGATGGCTGTTCTTTCATTTGGCAGTATGGCTACTTTGGTACTAAAATTTGGATTACCCCCAGTGTGTTCTATAAACGTTTGTTCGGCGTTTACCGACCAACCTGCCGCATAATACATATCATTGACAGCCGAAACAGACATATCACCCCTATGTGATTTTTCGATGGCCCTGTGAAATATTTCGGGTATGTCCTGCACGATACCCATCTGTATGCCCATCCAACGCGCCATATCTTTTGTATTAGAAATGATATAGCCGGCAGGTTTATTCCCAGTATAATACGGAGCGTTAAATGGAGTTGTTATAAAAAAGGAAGAACGGTAACCCTGTGCTAACTGTCCAGTGGCTTGAGCATCTTCTTTATAAACATACGTCTGGTGAAGACCTAAGGGTAGAAATACCTGCTCCTTCATAAAGTCTTCATAGCTTTGTCGTGATACAATCTCAATAACCAAACCCAATACGTCATAATTAACGGTTCCATAGTTATATTGTTCACCAGGAGAGAACGCCAATTCTGCATCTACCAGCGTTTCCACAGTCTTTTGCAACATATCAGGCGTATTACCTTGTGGAATATTTTGAAGATGTCTAATATTTGTTAGGCCGCTGGTATGGTGAAGAAAGTTATTTAGTGTAAGGTTTTGCATATCAACAGGTTTACCTTGATACTTTAACGTAAACCAAGGTAAATATTTTTGGATAGGGTCAGTCATTGATAGCAGCCCTTGCTCTTCCAATAGCAAAATCCCCATACCAGTAAAAGCTTTACTCACCGAGGCCAACTCATAGAGTGTATTTTCACTTGCAGACAGTCCCTTTTCAAGATCTGCATACCCAGAAGAAAAGTAGAACACTTCACCATCAGCAAGTATTGAGAGTGACATTCCAGGCACACCTGACGTACGACAGGCATCATCTAGCAATGCTTGTATTGCCACAGATTTCGAATCTGACAACGCATAACTTTGTGTTGCGAATCCTGAGAATAATATAAATATCGTTAATACAAAAACAATAGTCTTTTTCATACACTCTCCTTTCTGAAGAATTATAAGGGTATAAATAACTTATTTTTATAACTATAAACTAAATTTTGATTTATATTTCTATTTATCTATATAATATCAAATAATTGTGAAGAGTTACACTTAAACTAACGGGGGCGTTAGTTTAATAAGAAGTAAACAACTTTATTATTCATTTTTTAAGCATTACATAAGCAGATGGATATAATTTGAAACAACTTTAAAGAGCCTTGCTGCATATAGAATGTAGTAAGGCTCTTATCTTTTTTAATCAAAGTTCAATAACTTTATTATCACTATACAATTCAATAGATTTAAAAAATTAGTGGTTAAATTACAAAATCAAAATGTGTGAATATGAAAATGGTTTGTAATAAATGTAAAAAAATAAAAAAATTTGGAAAAATGATTTAATGTTTGTAATTTTTTGTCTTATAATAGTTCTTAGGTTTATTGTGATTATTTTTAATATTTAAATAATCATGCAAAACAAATATTGTTTGGGAGGTTTTTAGATTGGGGAAAAGAGTTGTTGTAAGAGTTCTAGCAGTACTTTCTGTACTTGCGCTATTCCTAAATGTTTTTTTACCAAGGGTTAGTGCAGAGGTAATGACGCACGAGAAATATTCAATGAACTGGAGTTATAGTAATAGTTTAGGCAAGTACATTCGAACTGAAATGATTAAAAATTCAAGCGGTCAAATTGCTTATTGCTTAACTCTTGGACTAAAATCACCAAATGGTGAAGATCTTCCTGAAATGGGGAAAACAGATAATGTAGTATATAGGGTCCTATTAAACGGTTTCCCGCAAAAAAGTGTTCAGCAGTTAGGAGTAGCTAATCAGAATGAAGCGCATTACGCAACTCAGCTTGCAGTTTGGAATGCATTAGGTCAACTTGATGTAAATGAACTGAAACATGAAAATAAAAATGTTGAAAAAGCAGCTAAGGCAATTATCAATGCTGCTAACAATAGCGGCGATACACAAGATATCTATATGAATGTTATCCCAGCTGAAAAGCAAAAAGCAGAATTAAAAGGTGAGTTCTTCGAAACGAATCTATATACAGTACAAACAAATGCTAAGAGTGGTTCTTATAAAGTAGTAGCGAAAAATGCACCTAATGGAGTAAAAATTGTTAGTGAAAATGGTGAAGTGAAAGATCAACTTTCAGTGGGAGAGAAATTCCGTATCCAAATTCCTAAAAATACAAAAACAGGTGAATTTAATCTAAGTGTTGCTGCAAACTTAACAAAAGTTCAAGCAATTGCTTACCGCGGTACGGATACTGTTCAGAATGCTACAGTATTACTAGAAAGAAATGAAGAAAAGCTTAGTAGTGACCTTGCAGTAAATTGGGAAGCAGCTGGTTCCTTAAAAATTAAAAAAGTTGGAGAAAGTGGAGAAGTATTAGCTGGTGCGGTATTCGAGGTTTTTAATGCGAATAATGAATCAGTTGGAAAAATTACGACTGGTGCTGATGGTACTGCAGAATTAAATAACCTACCAATTGGTACGTATACTGTAAAAGAAATAAAAGCGCCAACAGGCTATGTTTTAGGTGATAAACCACAAACCATTGAGGTTAAGACAGGAGAAACTGGGGCTGTTCAAATAGTAAACAACAAGGCAAAGGGAAACATTGAAATAAAAAAACTTAGTGATTCAGGTAAAGTGCTACCTAATGTTGAATTCACTGTTTTTACTGAAGATGGAAAAGAAGTGAAAAAGGCAGTAACAAATGAAAATGGAATTGCAAAGGTTGAAGGCCTTACATTTGGTAAGTATTATTTCTTGGAGACAAAAACACCAAATGGATATATCGGAAATAAAACTAAGTATCCTTTTGAAATTAAAGAGCACAATAAAACACTTACTTTTACAGTAGAAAACACCGAAGTAAAAGGTAGTGTAAAACTACTAAAAGTAGATAATGAGGATATTAGTAAAAAATTAGAAGGTGCAGTATTCGAGTTAAAAGATGCAAGTGGAAAAGTAATTGGCGAATATAAGACAGATAAAAATGGTGAGATTAACGTTAAAGATTTAGCGTATGGTAAGTATTCATTTGTAGAAAAGACTTCTCCAAACGGTTACGTTCTTGTTACAGAACCAATTGTGTTCGAAATAAAGGAACATGGAAAAATTATTGAGCTATTAGCAGTTAATCATCTAATCAAAGGTGATCTGGAAATTACAAAGGTAGATGTTGCGGATGGAAACAATAAGCTTCCAAATGCAGAATTTACGATTTATAACGAAGCAGGAAAAGAAGTAGTAAAAGGTAAAACAGATGATAAAGGTATCGCTAAATTTGAAAAGCTACCATTTGGAAAATACACATATAAAGAAACTATTGCACCAAACGGTTACATTTTAAATGAAGAGACGTTTTCTTTTGAAATCAAAGAGAATGGTCAAATAATTAAACATATCGTCAAAGATGAGAAGATTCCTTCAATTAAAACAACAGCATCTGATAAAAAAGATGGTACAAAAGAAATGCACTCTTCTAAGTCTGTAACAATCCAAGATAAAGTGGAATACAAAGACCTACAATTGGGTAAAGAGTACACTTTAAAAGGTAAATTAATGGATAAAAAGACTAATAAACCATTAGTTGTAAATGGTAAAGAAGTAACTGCTGAAACTAAGTTTACACCAAAAGAAGCAAACGGATCTATCACACTAGATTTCACTTTTGATGCAACTGGTTTAGAAGAAAAAGAAGTAGTAGTATTTGAAGAGTTACTGAAAGACGGAAAAGTTGTTACTACACATGCTGATATCAATGATAAAGGTCAAACAGTTAAGTTCGTTAAGCCATCAGTAAAAACAACTGCTACAAACAAAGCTGATGGTGGAAAAGAGATTCATTCAAAGGATTCTATCACAATCCAGGATAAAGTGGAGTACACTAACTTAGTTGTTGGTAAAGAGTACACTGTAAAAGGAAAATTAATGAACAAAGCTATTAACGAACCATTATTAATTGATGGTAAAGAAGTAACAGCTGAGACTAAGTTTATTGCAAAAGAAAAGAACGGTTTTGTAACATTAGACTTTACTTTTGTTGGTGCTGAACAGCAAGGAAGAGAAGTAGTCGTGTTTGAAGACTTATTACATGAAGGTCAAGTAATTGCAACTCATGCTGACATTAACGATGTAGGTCAAACAGTTCGTTTTGTAGAACCTTCTATTAAAACGACAGCTACAAACAAAGCTGATGGTTCTAAAGAGTTAGATGCTTCTAAATCTGTAACAATCCAAGATAAAGTGGAATACAAAGACTTAATCGTGGGTAAAGAGTACGTTGTAAAAGGTAAACTAATGGATAAAGCAACAAAAAAACCATTATTAGTTGATGGTAAAGAAGTAACAGTAGAATCTAAGTTTACTCCAAAAGAGAAAAATGGTTCTATCACACTAGATTTCACATTTAATGCTTCTGCATTACAGGGTAAAGAAGTGGTAGTGTTTGAAGAATTGTATCAAGATAACGTCTTGGTAGCTATACACGTTGACATCGAAGATAAGGGACAAACAGTGAAATTCAAAGAAGTAAAACCGGAACAACCAAAACCAGAACAGCCGCATCAAGATAAAAATACTCCAACTTCAGAACAACCAAAAGAGCAAGTAAAAGAACAACCACAACCTAAGAAAGAAGTTCAGTCTAAAATTGGATGGTTACCGCAAACAGGTGCGGACCTTACAAGTTGGATCTCTATGGCTGCGGGTGCATTACTGTTAATTGTTGGTGGAGTTATTTTCTTAAAACGTAAAAACGCATAAAAATTAAAAAATAAGCACATCTGTTTTATAGGATGTGCTTATTTTTATGTTAGTATTTTTGTATATTTGAAATACAGTCGCGATGCTTTACCCCTTCAGGTAATCATATCTAAAGGAGTATTTTTATTGCAGGAGTAAAATTATGTTGTTTGGATGTATATCCTCCTGTAATCCATCGTTTTATTTAATTTGCCCTGAAAATGAAGGTTGTAAGTGACGTTACGTCACCTATTATAGTTAGGTTATATCATACAAAGAAAGAGGAGTGATGAATGAAGAAAAAAGACATGAATTGGAAGGGTCAACACCCTTGGGAATTAAAAGAATTTCTATTAATGATGATACTCGAATTTGTATTTGTTATAGGATGCATAAAATTCTTAGTAAAGCCTATTTATTCTCAGTGGTTTGATAATGAATTATATTCAGGAACTTTAATAGGATTAACAATAGCGATTGTTATAGTTTCAGGTGTGTATTTCATGATCCTTCGTCCAAAGAAACATGGTTCTGCTAACAATTATGGGATAATAGAAGTTTGTTGTAAGTAGGTGAAGTATCCAATGCCACTTAATACATACTTTTAAATCGTTCTTTTTTCACTTTAGATATGAACTATATTCAAAATTAACTATTGGGGAGCAGGGGTGCTGGGGTGAATGTAATTGCGTGGTTAATCGTTGCATGTGAAATAGGGTTTTGGGTTGTTATCACTTTAGGTTTATTCACAAGATATATCCTTAAAAGAAGTAAATTAGGATTGTTTTTCCTAGCCTTGACACCTGTCATTGATTTAATTTTATTGGTTGCTACGGGTGTAGACTTGTATCGTGGTGCGACTGCTACCAAAGTGCATGCAATTGCTGCTGTGTATATTGGAATCTCTATCGCATACGGTAGAAGTATGATTGAATGGGCTGATATACGCTTTCAATATTATGTGATGAAACAAGGATCGAAACCAGTTAAAAGATTTGGCATCGATTATGCGAAACACTACTTTAAAAGTTGGGGACAACATGTGCTTGCCTTTCTAATAGGTGCTGGAATTTTATTGGTCCTAATCTATTTAATTAACGATTTTTCCCGAACAGAAGTGTTGGCTGGGTTTCTAAAATTATGGACACTTGTGTTAGGTATTGATTTTCTGATTGCCCTAAGCAATTTTATTTGGCCAAAAAGGGCAAAAGGTTAATAATATAAAATAGCGCAAACGGGCGCGATTGTTTAAGAGCATCGGTAGTAAATGATCAAACTTTATTATAAACATTGCATAGTATTTCACAAAGGCTTAACCCGTTTTGATCAATCTTTTTTCAAAACGGGTTCTTATCGTTTAACTTAAAATACGGTTTTGGGGGATATTTCTGATCAAACTTTATTCCAAACCAACAATTTTAGTCTTATTTACAGTATTTTAATCTATTTGACTATTTTTGAGTTGTTGTAATAATTCCAGGACAGCAAAACAGTCAGAAGCAGCCCGGTGTTTAATCGTCAATTCCGTTGCATCACTTAATGAAATCCATCTTTTTGAATCTATAAAATCGGCGTACATTTTCATAATACATGTGGATTTAAAGCTCTTTAATTCTACATTGTTAGTAATACAAGTACTTTCTATCATACCTAAATCAAATTCAGCGTTATAAATAAGTAGAGTTTTTCCTGCAGTAACTTCACATAATTCTTTATATATTTCTATCCACGATGGTGCATCGTGTACCATTTCATTTGTAATACCATGAATGGAGGCTGCTTCAGCTGGAATATTTATAGTTGGCTTAACTAAAGAGTTTAATAGGATTTTTCCGGTTAAATCAATTACACTTATCTCGATAATTTGATCTCTTAGAGTAAGTCCAGTTGTTTCGGTATTTAAAATAACGAATTGCTCTCTGTTTATAAACATGTTATTGATATATGTTTTGATTTCTAATTTTGTTTCCTTTAATTGATTCATAACTACTTGGTGTTCGTAACAGCTAGGGCAGAGACTTAGACGTAGTTTAGCTTTACTTTGAACGATATGACCACACTGTTTACAAGTTCGTTGCTCTAAACTTAGTTTTCTACCATTTGATAATGCAAGTTTTTGCTTATCAGATAATTGCCGTTTTTTTTCTGATTTTGAACGTTCATATAGCTCTATATACCTATTGTTTACTCTCTGGAATACCCTAGCTACAGGAGCTTCTATGGGCTTTAAACCTTCTTTGTTGAGTTTAGTTTTGCTTGCAAGTTCTAAGGGGACCTCACTCCAATTTTTATAACTTATCATTTATCTTCACCCCAATGGTTATATTAGTTATTGAAATAAAAATGTGGGAATCTTTTAGATTTATTGTTAAACCTATCTAAATTCTAACTTAATTCTAATTTATGGTAAAATTAAACGAAGAATAGGAAGAAAAAGGATAAAGGGTAAGCGATTATTAGCATATCGGGGGAATAAAAATGTTAAACAATAATGTATTAGATGAACTATTTAATGAGGTAGCATATGAAGATGAATCGTATTTTTATTATTTTTACACTATGAAAATGGCAGCAACATCAGAATATATTAAATTTGGTCCTGGTGCATTTTTAGAAAATCAACATCAAGTTATTTGTTTTACTAATAAGAGGATAATGATGCTTGAATTGAATCCGTTAACTGGTAAGTTTAATGGGAATAAAATAATAATTGATATTGAAAATGTAGAGGGTATAAAAGTAAAAAGAGGGCTAATAAAGTCTAAAGTTATTGTTACATTAAAAGGTAACAAAGGAGATATCGTTATGAA
>NZ_JBMOWC010000031.1:0-54226 GCF_049310765.1 Bacillus sp. PSXD-155
GCGGGTCCATCCATAAGTGACAGCCGAAGCCGCCTTTCAATTTCGAACCATGCAGTTCAAAATGTTATCCGGTATTAGCCCCGGTTTCCCGGAGTTATCCCAGTCTTATGGGCAGGTTACCCACGTGTTACTCACCCGTCCGCCGCTAACTTCTTGAGAGCAAGCTCTCAATCCATTCGCTCGACTTGCATGTATTAGGCACGCCGCCAGCGTTCATCCTGAGCCAGGATCAAACTCTCCAATAAAGTTAGTTTGTCTAGCATCTAAAAATAAAAATTGACGTTTCACGTTGTTTGTTTCGTTCAGTTTTCAAAGAACTTGTCCGCCGCTTCAGAAGCGACTTCATCATATTAACATCTTCATTTTTCGATGTCAACTAAGTTTTTAAATTTCTTTTTTGTCGTTTTCTGCGTTTCCGCATCAGCGACGTTTATTAATATACCATCATGATTTTTAAATAACAAGTGTTTTTTATAAAAAACAAAAAAAATTTATCTATCCTACTTTCTTCTATAGAAAGAATTATTATCCTTCCTACTAAAAATAGTTATTCTGATTGTATACTACTACACTTCATTCAACCAAATTGCATTTCACAATACCTTCCCAGGTTTTCATTCTCTTCTATATTAAAGTTTATAATAATTATCCTTCTATAGAATAACGATATAACTTAGCCGTAAGAAAAAATCCCATCCACATTAAACAATTCCAATGCAAATATAAACTTAAGAATATTGTTAGAATTTTTTTACATTTAATTAATGAAAAATATCCATTTTTTGTTATATAGTAAGAAAGGATGTACTCAACTATAAATAAACCAATGGAGGAATTATTTTATGGATAGGTTAACAAAGTTTTCATTAAAAAACCGAGCTGCCATTATCATCATGATTTTTCTCATTTCCATACTCGGTGTTTATTCCGGCTCTAAATTACCTATGGAATTTTTACCAAGTATCGACAATCCAGCAATTACCGTCACAACCTTATCTCAAGGACTCGACGCTGAAACGATGACAAAGGATGTAACTGATCCTCTCGAAAAACAATTTCGCAATTTAGAACACGTCGACACCATTACTTCTTCTACATACGAGGGATTATCACGTATCGACATTGCGTATACATCAAAAGCAAACATGAAAGATGCAGCACGCGAAGTCGAAAAAGCCGTCAATACAATTAAATTACCTAAAGATGTAACCAAGCCCGTAGTTAGTCAACTAAACACTTCTATGATTCCACTCGCCCAAATTACTATCCAGAAACAAAACGGGTTTTCAAAAGCAGATGAAAAACAAATTGAAAAAGAAATCGTACCACAACTCGAAAACATTGATGGTGTTGCTAATGTTATGTTTTTCGGAAAATCCACCTCTGAATTATCTATCGTACTTGATCCGAACCAATTAAAAAACAAAAACGTAACATCACAGCAGGTACTCACTGTTTTACAAGGAAAAGAAACTTCTACTCCAGCTGGGGCAATTACTGTTAATCAGGAAGAATACAACCTCCGCGTCATTGGGGACATAAAAAATGTAAATGACATTAAAAACATCACTGTGGTACCCCAAGTGAAATTGCAAGACATTGCTCAAATCGAAATCAAACAACACTACGATACAATCTCACATATAAACGGAGAAGAAGGCACTGGATTAATCATCATGAAAGAACCGAGCAAAAATGCAGTTGCAATTGGAAAAGAGATTGATAAAAAAGTTAAAGAGATAAATAAGGAATATAAAGATCAGTTTTCCATTAAACTTTTAGCCTCAACCCATGAACAAGTTGAAAATGCTGTTACTAGCATGGGAAAAGAAGTAATACTTGGAGCAATCGCTGCAACTCTAATTATCTTAATCTTTTTACGTAACTTCCGAACAACACTCATCGCTGTTGTCAGTATTCCATTATCTATTTTATTAACACTCTTTTTACTACATCAATCTAACATCACACTTAACATTTTAACCCTTGGTGGTTTAGCTGTTGCGGTTGGACGTCTCGTCGATGATAGTATCGTTGTCATCGAGAATATTTTCCGCCGTTTACAAAAAGATTCTTTCTCTAAAAATATTATTCTTGATGCAACGAAAGAAGTTGCCGTCGCAATTACTTCTTCTACTTTAACAACGGTCGCTGTTTTTTTACCTATCGGCCTCGTATCGGGAGCAATCGGAAAATTAATGTTACCTATGGTATTAGCAGTTGTATATTCTATTCTATCATCCTTAATCGTTGCACTCACAGTCGTTCCACTTATGGCTTTTTTACTACTCAAAAAAACAAAGCATCGAAAGCCAAGTTCTTCATCACGATATGTCGCTACGTTAAAGTGGTCTCTTTCTCATAAATTCATTATTCTACTTACTGCATTTTTATTATTTGCAGGATCAATTGCAGCCTATATATTACTACCGAAAGCAAACATAAAATCTGAGGACGACACAATGTTATCTATTAACATGACATTTCCAGCCGATTATAATGCTGAAGCTCAAAAACAAAAAGCATTTGATTTCGAAAAGAAATTACTTTCTAATTCAGATGTAACAGACGTTATTTTACGAATGGGATCTAGCGCAGAAGATGCACAATGGGGGCAAACAACTAAAAATAACCTTGCTAGTATATTTGTAGTCTTTAAAAAAGGTTCTGATATTGATCAATATATTAAAGAGTTAAAAAAGGAAAATAAAACTTTTGAGCCTGCTGAACTTGATTATATAAAAACAAGTTATTCAAGCTCTGGCGGCGGCAACAACTTACAATTTAACGTAACAGCTACTAACGAAGCGGATTTAAAAGAGGCGGCTACTATCGTCGAAACAAAACTAAAAAGCATGGATGATCTTTCTAAAGTAAAAACGAATTTAGAAGACTCTAAGAAAGAATGGCAAATTCATATTGATCAAACAAAGGCTGAACAACTAGGTTTAACACCAGAAATAGCTGCGCAACAAGTAGCATTCCTTATGAAGAAGTCACCTATTGGCGAAATTACAATTAATAATGAAAAAACTACTATTATGATAGAACATAAAAAGGAAAACATTAGTAAACAAGAAGATATTTTAAATATAAACATACTATCACCTACTAATGGACCAATTCCTTTAAAAGACATCGCAACTATTTCAGAAAAACAAACGCAAACAGAAATTTTCCATAAAGACGGAAAAGAAACAATTCAAATTACCGCCGAAGCTTCAAATGAAGATTTGAGTAAAGTAAACACAGCAGTAAATAAAGCGATAACCGACTTAGATTTACCTAGCGGTTCAAAAGTAAATATCGCAGGAGCTACTGAATCTATGCAAGAGAATTTTACAGATTTATTCAAAATTATGGGGATTGCAATCGGGATTGTATATTTAATTATGGTTATCACCTTCGGCCAAGCACGCGCTCCTTTTGCAATCCTATTCTCCTTACCGTTAGCTGCTGTCGGTGGTATTTTAGGATTAATCATCTCAAGAACACCTGTTGATATAAATTCCTTGATTGGCGCATTAATGTTAATCGGGATTGTTGTTACAAACGCTATTGTATTAATAGAAAGAGTCCAACAAAATCGGGAACACGGAATGGAAACTAGAGAAGCCTTACTTGAAGCAGGTTCTACTAGACTACGCCCAATTATTATGACAGCTATTACAACAATCGTCGCTATGCTCCCACTCCTATTTGGCCAATCCCAAGCAGGAAGTATGGTATCAAAAAGTTTAGCCGTCGTTGTCATCGGCGGTTTGGCAGTCTCGACTGTTCTTACATTAGTAGTCGTTCCAGTTATGTATGAACTATTAGATAAAATCGGGAGAAAAAGACGCTCCCGTAGGAAAATAAGCACTTCTACAGAAACACCTGATATTTAAAAACAAAAGACGTTATCTTCACAAATGAAGATAACGTCTTTTCTCTACTTAGTCATATAATCCATCATTTTTTCCACATATTGCTCTATAGGTTTACTAGAATCCACAATAAGGTATTCATTATTTAAAGGTCTTTGACTACCATTTAACCACTTTTCAAAACCTACTTCCGACTCCACCTTTTCAATTTGACTGATCATACGCTTACGTGTTTGCAGTCTCCTATTAATCTCTTCCATATCATTAAGATAACACTCAATATATTTATATTTCACACCATGTTTAGTTGATAATTTAATTCCTTTTTCAACCATTCCCTCATATAAACACGGACTATCCAATATAACACTATGCCCTTGTTCTAAATAAGAATCAATCAATACCCATTCGGCATCATACGCAAGCCCACCAACAATCGTTGATTCAATTCCTTTTACTTTTAATGATTTTAACAACGCGGATTTCAAAACATCATGATCTATAATTACAGCACCTGTTAATTTCGCTATATACTTAGAAACTGTCGATTTTCCTGACCCAGGAAAACCTGACATTTGCAGAAAAAACAAATTAAAACTCCTCTCTAAATTACATCTGTTCTTCTTTATAATTAACCACAAATTCAACAATCATTACATCCATTCCTTCTATATTAAAATACAAAAGAACCCCCTACTTATAAATAGAGAGTTCTTCTTTATAATTTATGCCGCTTTTACCTTTTTCGTTGCTTTACTTTTTCTTTTCGTTCCTGTAAAGCGCTTGTGTAATATAGATGCTATCAAGCGTGAAATAACATTGAATAGTAATACCATAATAATTAATACAGCTGCAGATTTTGTCGCAATCAACTTCGCATCTGGAATAACTCCTTCAGAATTTAATTTCCAAATGTGAACCGCTAATGTTTCAGCTGGTCTAAACGGATTTAAAGGATGCGCAGGACTTGAGAAATCCGCTGCTGAATTTAAAATCGGGGATGTTAAACCCGCTGTGTAAATTAATGCTGCCGCTTCCCCAAATATACGACCCGCCGCTAAAATAATCCCTGTAATAATTTGTGGTAATGACGATGGGATAATAATACGAGCGATTGTTTGCCACTTCGTTGCACCTAATCCAAGACTTGCCTCTTTTACATTATGAGGAACTTCTGAAATCGCATTTTCACAAACACGCGTTAAACCTGGTAAATTTAAAATAGTTAAAGCAAGAGCACCACCCATTACTGTGTATCCCCAACCTGTCATTGTAACGAACACTAACAAACCAAATAAACCAACAACAATAGAAGGTAAAGACGCCATCGTCTCTATACATAGACGAACAAAATTTAAAAAACGTCCTTGTTTTGCGTACTCTGCTAAATATATTCCAGCACCTAATCCAAGAGGAATAGATATAATAAGCGTTATAACAAGCATGTAGAAGGAATTGAATAACTGCGGACCAATCCCACCACCAGCTCTTGTATTGCTTGGTTCTCCAAACAAGAAATTAGGATCCCAAAATCCCCATCCCTTTTGTAAAATCTCAAATACTAAGAACACTAGCAAAGCTACAACTAAAGCCGCAACCGCATAAAAGATACCTGTCCAAACTTTATTTACCGTTCTTGCATTCATTATTATCGCTCACCTCTTTGCCCAATCGCTCGAATTACTAAAATAAACAGGAATGAAATAACAAGTAAAATCATCGCTAAAGTCCATAGCGCATTGTTCCAAGCAGTTCCGTTCAATGTATTCGTCATGTCCATTGTTAAAATACCAGTTAACGTCGCTGTCGGACTATATATTCCTTCTGGTAATTTAATCGTATTCCCGATTACCATTTGAACCGCTAACGCTTCACCGAAAGCACGCGCTAAGCCTAAAACAACACCTGTTAAAATCCCTTTTTTCGCAGCAGGAACAATCACTCGGCTAATCGCTTGCCATTTCGTTGATCCTAGACCATAAGAAGCTTCTAAATAATCAAATGGAACAGAACGTATTGCATCAGAAGCGATACTAGCAATAGTAGGTAAAATCATAATACTTAATACAACAATACCTGCAATTAAACTAAAGCCTACTCCCCCAAACGAATCACGTAATAGTGGTACTAAAATCGTAACACCTAATAATCCGTATACAACCGAAGGAATACCAACTAACAATTCTAGAACAGGCTTCAACACTTTATTTCCAAACTTTGGCGAAATTAAATTCATGAATATAGCAAGAGCTATAGCAATTGGTGCACTAATAATAACCGCACCTAACGAAACCACCGTTGAACCTACAATGAAAATTAAAGCCCCGAAGGATCCTTGATCAGCATTTGGATTCCATTTTGTCGATGTTAACATCTCAGTAAACGAGATACCACTTTGTGTAAAAGATTGAATACCTTTACCACAAATAAACGCAATAATAGCTAATGTAATTAAAACAATAAAAATACCACAAAACGTAACAAGTGATCTTCCTATATATTCACTTTTTACGTAATTAATTTGTTTTTTCCCCTTCATCACAGGACAGACCCCACTTCACAGATTGAAATGAACAGGACTGGCCTTGCAGCCAGCCCCATAAAACTTTATTACTTATTTAATTTAGACATTGGAATGTAGCCCATATCTTCTACTTGCTTTTCAAAGTCTTTACCTTTTACATAATCGATGTAAGCTTTTGTTGCTTCTTTCGCTTCACCTTTTGTTACCATATACTCGTAAGACCAGAATGGATATTTACCAGACGCAATGTTTTCAACTTTCGGTTCAGCACCATCAATTTTCACTGTTTGTAGTGCACCTTTTTTATCTCCAACCATGTAAGACATCGCTAAATAACTTACTGAACCTGGAGTAGAATTGATAGCTTGCTCTACTGCACCGTTAGAATCTTGTGTTGTACCAGTTCCATCATTAATTTTCGCGTCTTTCATAATCGTTTTTTCAAATGTAGCACGTGTACCAGATGAAGCCGGACGATTAATTACGTTGATTTTTTCATCTTTTCCGCCTACTTCTTTCCAGTTTGTTACTTTTCCAGTGAAGATATCTTGTACTTGTTGCACTGTTAAGTTATCAACTTTTACATCTTTATTTACGACAAGAGCGAATGCAATACCCGCTACCTTGTTATCTACTAATTCTTTCGCCTTTTCAGCATCTTTTATTTTATCTCCAGACGGAACATCTGAATTACCAATTTGTACTGCACCAGATGCTACTTGGTTAATCCCAGTTCCACTACCGCCACCTTGAACTTGAATAGAAACTTTTGAATTTTTCTCCATGAATTTCTTTCCAGCTTCCTCCGCAAGAGGTAGAAGAGCTGTAGAACCAGCTGCTGCAATCGTACCTGATAATTCTTGTTTTGTATTATCGCTTCCTTTAGCAGTTTCTTTACTAGTTGTATCTTCTGCTTTCCCACACCCAACTAATGCTCCTGCTACCACTAAAGCTGCTAAAGAAAATTTAATACCTTTTTTCATAACCATGTCTTGTACCCCCATTTGGATTATCACTTTTCGAATTCATTTTCTTTCGAACACAAATTCATTGTAGGACAACAATATTATGTGAGTGTTAAGCAATTTTTAATTTTAAGTAAATGACGATAATCATCCTCAAAAGCTAGGAATCCCAACATTTGTAGTTAAAGAAGCAAACAAAAACCACACTAACTATGCTGTAATGTAAATTTATTCTTAACAATGTAAATTCAATGTAAATGTTTTTCTCTCTTTTTCCCTTTTAGTTAAAGTTACATTTACAATTCCGCTGTATTTTGTAACTTTTTCACGCCTAATTTATGCACATTAAAAAGAATTTCAGTAATATTTTTTAGTACAACTAAATAAATTGGAACAATTCTAAAATTAAATGAATATTTTTAAAGTACTAATTGACAGCATCATCCAATGTAGTCTACTATATTACTAACAAAAAGTTTACCTAAGGAAACTTTTTAAACTAACACTAAAAATATAGAGAAGAGGTAACTTTTATGGTATCGGCTAATACTAAACCCCTTTCCGAGTTTAAAACAGGGGAGTTTGTACAAATTGAGAAGATACAATTAGAAGGAACTATGAAACGACGTTTATTAGATTTGGGATTTATCCCAGGGGCAACGATTAAAGTATTGCAACGCAGTCCACTTGGAGATCCGGTCGCTTATCAAGTGAGCAACACAACTATTGCACTGCGCAAAGAAGAAAGCTCCCTTATTTTCGGGGTATTAATAGGAGATGATTTCAGATGAGCAAACATCGTATTGCTTTAGCTGGTAACCCGAATACCGGGAAAAGTACATTATTTAATACTTTAACAGGTTTAAAACAACATACTGGAAACTGGACGGGAAAAACTGTTTTAAAAGCTGAAGGAGAATATGAACATAACGGAAGTAATTATACATTAATAGATTTACCTGGAACTTACTCACTATACTCAAATTCCGCAGACGAAGAAGTAGCGAGGGATTATATTATATTCGAAAAACCAGAAGTAACTGTAGTTGTCATAGACGCAACTGCTATGGAAAGAAATTTAAATTTAGCACTCCAGGTGATGGAGATGACAAATAATGTAGTCATTTGCATTAACTTAATTGATGAAGCCGAGAAAAAAGGGATTGTTATCGATGAAAAGAAATTAGCAAAATCACTTGGTGTACCTGTCGTTAAAATTTCAGCACGTAACCGAGTAGGTATTGGTCATTTGCTAAATGTTATTGCAAAAGTAGCAAATAAAAAACTAATTCCAACACCAATTAAAATTACTTACAGCGAAAAAATCGAAAATATGATTCAGGAATTAGAACCACAAATTTATAAAGTGTTCGGTGATACGTATCCAGCACGTTGGATTGCGTTACGTATATTAGATGGAGATAAAAATTTCTTAACTACACTTCAAAAACACCATAATGAACCACTTGTAAGGGAGGTCGTAATTAATGGAATCTCACTCAGCCAGTAAAGCTCTTCCATTAGACTATATTATTCAACATGCACAAACACTTTCAAAAGAAGATATACGAGATGATATAGTCGGAGATATTTACCGAACATCTGCAAGCATATGTAAAGAATCTGTCCAATATACAAATACTGATAAATTATATCGTTCCGAAAAACTAGATAAAATTTTCACATCTCCAATCTGGGGATTCCCAATTATGCTCGGTATTTTATCTATTATTTTTTATCTTACAATTGCAGGCGCTAACGTACCATCTGATATGATTGCCGAATTCTTCGGATGGGCCGAAGGATATTTAACATCTTGGTTCCAAGCAGCGCATGCACCTGAATGGTTACATGGCATTTTAATACTTGGTTTGTTCCGTGGTATCGGTGCTGTTATTAGCGTTATGTTACCACCTATGGCAATCTTTTTCCCTATGTTCGCGCTATTAGAAAACTACGGATACTTACCACGTGTCGCGTTTAATATGGACCGCTTATTCAAACGATCCGGCGCACACGGGAAACAATCTTTAACAATGGCAATGGGATTTGGTTGTAATGCAGCAGCCATTATGTCAACACGTATCATTGAATCACCACGTGAACGTATGCTAGCAATTTTAACGAACAACTTCGTTCCTTGTAACGGTCGCTGGCCTATGTTAATTTTAATGGCTTCACTATTTATGGCTGCTGGTTATACAGGCAGTATGCAAACATTGGTTACTGCTGGCGTTGTAGTTGGAATGGTTGTAATTGGTGTTATTATGACATTAACTGTTTCTTGGGTACTATCAAAAACAGCCTTAAAAGGGGTTCCAACTCACTACACACTGGAGTTACCTCCGTACCGCAAGCCAAAAGTTTGGAATACAATTGTTCGCGCAACACTCGATAAATCAATCTACGTTTTAAAACGAGCTATAGTTGTTGCTGCCCCTGCAGCTGCATTAACTTGGTTACTTGCTAATATTTTTATCGGTGACACAAGCTTACTTATGTATTTTGTAAATTTCCTAGATCCATTTGCTAAAATGTTAGGACTTGACGGGTTTATTCTAGCTGCATTCATTCTTGGACTACCCGCTAATGAAATTGTAATCCCAATTTTATTAATGTCTTACTTATCAACTGGGGCTTTAACTGAAATAGATGATTTTAATCAAATTAAAAATCTATTCCTAGAAAATGGTTGGACTTGGTTAACAGCGTTAAACACAATGTTGTTCTCACTTCTTCATTTCCCGTGTGGAACAACACTGGTTAACATATACAAAGAAACAAAAAGTGCAAAATGGACATTCTTATCGTTTGCAATCCCTACCGTTATCGCCATTGTTGTTACATTCCTCTCTACACAATTGGTACATTGGTTAGGGCTTGTATAAAACAAAGCATACATAGAAGGCATCCCCCTTCACATATGCTTTGCCCGAAAGAAACCTGAAAATCATTCAGGTTTCTTTTTTTGTACATCAGTATTCCACGGCTGCGCTCCATACGTTGTGAGTTTTTTATGAATGAAATAAATAGCCCCCGGCAGCACCGCCATTAATATCGTGCAACTAATTCCTAATCCAGTAAACAACTTTCATCACCTTATTTCACTCTTTTCGGTAAAGCTGAACCTGAATGTTCAATTGTTGGATGAACGTGAACAGTAATTTCAGCATTACTAAAGTAATTTTCGCCTTGATCCCAATTCTTACTTATTTTTGTCCATTCTTTATAATTATGTCTCTTATACACTTCCCCTAACTCTAATACATCTACCTTATATTTTTTTTGAACAAGCTTAATCGATTTTTGAATACGCTCCTCCATTTCTTCCGATATATCCTTCTCTAAACGCTTTTCATTCAAAACCTTTTTATGATCACTAAAGTGCAACTCAGCTATTGTACCTTCCAGAAATAAATGAATATTAAATTTCGGTTTTGTAGCATTCGTTGTGGATACTTTAATTTTTCGACGTAACTTATGAATTTCATATGTAATAAGTTGATTCTTTTTACGGATGGTAAAAAAACCTCCAATTTTTTTACCTATTATATAATTCATCCCTAATGTTTCTTCCCCACTCAAATTGCCTACACACTTATTATCCTTTCCACGAAACAATGCTGCACCGTTCATTTGTACTCCTTGCTTTGTTAGTTCCAGAATAGGCAATACAAAACTTCGGTTAGAGATCATCTTTTCCTGCACCTCACCAATTCTTGCAGCCTCAATCATTTGGGCATTTTTCGGAGGGTGTTCAGCTAACATATCAATATACTGCGCCGGTAAATTTTCAGGCTTGGCACTTTGTTTTAAAATAGCTTCGGCATTTTTATTAGAAACGAACAAACGAATATTTCTTCTCATCTCATGATCGCGAATATATACATCTAACGTATTTTGTAAAATGTATGGATGTGAAAGTAATTCTTCAGAGAAAATAATCACCTGTATATGAGGGAAAAATAATGTACGACTAATTTTTTTTGCGATTATTCTTATTTGTTCAAATACACTATCTGCTTTTGCACTAACATTAATATAATTTTCGCTATCCCCACCCCCTTGTCCGCCCTGTTGAGACAATTTACTAGGGAGTACCATCTGATAGGTCCCTTTCATAATTGGATTCGCTTTCTTCTCCTTCACGATATCGTAAGCCGCTCCTACTACAAATCCTCTTTCTTCTATCTCTTCTAACTCAGAACACCCACTCATAAATCCAGTTAAAGCCATAACCATTATAATTTTAAGAAGGTGTTTCATTGCCACCATTCCTTCTTTTTATTTTATATATAATTAAAACGAGCAAAGGAGCTAACACAACAAACCCCATATCTATCCAAGCTAAATAAGTCCCATAACTTGATAAAGTATTCAAACTACTAGGTATCATATTCACCATAAAAATAATAGGGGCACTTACGAAAATAAAAATATGTTTCTTCACTTTCGGAAACATAGCACAAAACAATAAAGATGCGACGTCATAATACATTGCTGTAGTGTTATAAATTGTAATAATCCAAGTCGTAAAAAAAATCGCATCAAACCTTTCTAAAAATCCTCCCCCAATTTCAATTTCTTTCCCTAATTCAATTGTTGGATATGTCAATCCACGTGTTGTCATATAAGTAAAAACGCTAATACAAGTTACATAAATTAAAATGTATGACAGTACGTTTACCATCACCGCTTTCGCGACTGCCATTGGCGCTTTTTTCGCTGTCTTATCATTTAGCAACACCGCATAAAATAAAGCTACTTCAAATCCAATAAACGTAAAAATAGAATTTTTAACTCCAACAGCATATTGACTTACTTTCGTTTGAAAAGCTGGTAGTAAATTATTTATTTCCATTAAATTTATATTCAATAAAGAAAGAAGTACTATCGCAATTAAAACAATAGGTAAGAATAAAACATTTAACCTTAATAAGGCTGCTCTTGATCCTGCTATTCCATAAATAACAACTAATAAGAAGAAGAAAGACAGTAGTTGTATCGGTGTATCACTAAATAAATACGTTTGAGAAATAACTGAAATCATTCGCGATTCATATGCTGTCAAAGCAGCAAACGTTAATACTAAAATACTACTAATTGTGTATGCAACAGGCTTCGTCAAATGCGCACTCGTATATTGAACAAAATTTTGTTTCGGAAATAAGATAGCCACTCTCGTCACAAACCAACCTAAAACTGCGCAGATCAATCCACCCAAAAGCAAGATAATCCAACCGTCCGAAAATAAAGTTTGGTTAGCGATATCTCTTGGCATAGACAATGCCCCTATACCAATAATGGTCGATGATACCGCAAACCCAATTTCCCGAGATCCAATCTCTTCATCGCCATACTCAAATGGTTTCACTTATTTTCGCTCCTTTGGACGTATTGTAGAATCTTTTGTTTGTAAGTACTCTGGTCTATCTTTCAACATCGATTTTGGCATGCGAATAAATTCTTCTTTCCAATCTTTATAAAATGCAGGAGCAATTGGAGTTGTATACGGTATACCAACACTTGTTAAATTTGTAATATGAATAGCAAGTGCGATCAGAGCTAGAATGATCCCATACAACCCAAAAGCCGTTGCAGCTAATACAAAGACGAAAAGTAAAATTCGGAACGTAATCGTAATACTATATACAGGAAGCGAAAACGTAGCAATCGCAGTAACCGCAATAATAATAACTAAAAACGGATTTACAATCCCTGCATTTACCGCAGCTTCTCCAATTACAAGACCTCCTACAATCCCTATCGTTTGTCCCATCGGTTTCGGCAATCGGATTCCAGCTTCTCGTATTAATTCCATAGTCAAGGCCATCATTAACGTTTCAATATATGCTGGAAATGGAACACCTTCCCTCGCACCTGCAATTGAATAAGCCAGTTTAGAAGGAATAAGTCCTTGATGATAAGATACAAGTGCTACATACATAGCTGGTAACAAAACCGCAATTATACCTGAACCCATACGTAAAAATCTTAATAACGTTCCAATCACCCAGCGCTCGTAATGATCTTCTACAGATTGAAAAATATCAACAAACACAAGTGGTGCAATAAGAGCAAACGGGGATCCATCTACTAAAATGGCCGCTTTCCCTTTCGCTAATGAGGCTATAATATTATCAGGCCTCTCTGTATTCAAAAACTGTGGAAATGGGGATAAATTATTATCCTGAATTAATTGTTCAATCGTACCTGTTTCCAAAACGACATCTGTCACTATTGATTGAAGACGGCGATCTAACTCTTTTACAATGTGAGGATTAATAATATCCTCTATATATACTAGGGTTACTTCTTTCTGCGATCGCTTCCCCATAATATAAGATTGGAACCTCAACTTTGGATCACGTAAACCGCGTCGGATTAACATTTTATTCACATTAATATCTTCATTTAATCCAACTCTCGGTCCGCGTATTAAATCTTCTGTCACTGGTGGTTCTAAACTTCTCTTCTCCCAAGCTCTACTATTAATAACGATAGCGGTTTGAATATTATCAATTAATATAACTGTATCTCCCGCTAATATCGCATTCATAATATCTGGAAACTTCTTCTTTACACCCACTTCTGCGATAGAAATAAAACGATCCAATAACGTTTGAACAACAGCTTCCTCATTTATAATTTCTTCGTATTGCAGTGTGCGAATGACATATTTATAAACATTATCCTTATCTGTCAATCCACATAAAAACACAACCGCACAACGTGTAAAACTCCCAGCAAGAGCAACTTCTCTAATTGTTAAATCATTAGGTGAACCTAACTCATCCCTAATTTCTTTCATAACTTCAAATAAGTTACCTTCAAGCTCTAACAATTTCCCCACCTAACTTCCTTTTCAACAAGTTTTTAGTTAGATTCCGCTAATAGAAGAAAATATATACAAAAAAGAGCTATCTCTTTGCAAAGATAGCTCCAATAAACGAATTACTTTTCTACTATTGTAGTGTTTTTCTTTATAAATACACCTTTTGTAAATCCACTAACTACAAACATCACAATCATATTAATTAACAATGCGACTATGCCCACATTCAAATCTTTTATATACTGCGGAAAACTCGGAAACATCGTAGCTATAGTTGAGCCAGATAAGGTAATATATGCGACCACTAATAGCCCAACTCCCATTCCTGCAATCGCTCCTTGCTTCGTAACAATTTGGCGTGGAAACAAGCTACATACAAGTGCAGGGAAAAGTTGCGTAACGATACTGTACCCCATTAAGAGAAGCGCTCCTATTGTTTCCCCTCCTTTAAATGTAAATAAAACTGCCACGAGCGTTACTACAGGCACAAATAATTTTGCCATCTTAGCAACTTGTCTATCTGAAGCAGATGGAACAATCGTTCGATAAATATTTTTTGCTAACAGTGTAGAAGCCGCCATAACAAGCATAGAGCCTGGAACCAATGCCGTTAATACTCCCGCACTACCAATAATCCCAATAAACCAAGGATCAAAAGTTTGTAAAGCAAGACGGACTAACGAAAGATCTACATCCGCTCCCTTTAACCCAGGAACTTGCAATATAGCAGCAAACCCTGCGAAAAATACGAAGAGTAACACTAAAGAATACAATGGCATAATTGCTGCATTTTTACGAAATACTTTTTCATTTTTTGCAGAAAAAGCAGAAGCAAATGTATGAGGCCACATATAGAAACCGAGGGCCGTTAATATAATAGTAGAAACAAACCAAGAAATACTCATTCCTTCTTCAGGTAAAGATAAAAATCCTGGTTTCGCTGCTTCTACAGCTTCAAACATCGGCTGAAATCCTCCATAATAATGATACGGTAAATATATACCTAAAAACATAACGATAAACAGTATCATAATATCCTTCAAAGCAGCCGTCCAAGCTGAACCGTGTATACCTGAAACCATTACATATATAGTTATAACAATGGCACCAATCCAAACCGCAACAACAGGTGATACCCTTCCGTAAGACGCTTCTGAAACGATAATTCCCAGTCCCTTTAACTGTAAAACAAGATATGGGATGATGGAAACAACACCAACAATTGAAACAATAAGTCCAAGCGCCTTACTTCTGTATTTCTTCGCAAAAAAATCCGACTGCGAAACAAGGTTATGCTCTTTTGCATACTTCCAAATCGGTGGTAATAAAAAATACGATAAAAGATAAGCTAAAGCGCCATAGCCTAAAATATAAAAGGTAGGTGCGCCTTTACTATATGCCCAGCCGCTTCCTCCTAAAAATGTAAACGTCGTATAAATTTCACCTGCCATAAGGAGAAAAACAAAAATAGTGCCAAACCCTCTTCCTCCAACTGACCATTGCTCTAAATTCATATCTTTTCCATGTTGTGCCCGAATCCCTAAAAATAGTGCGAGAAACAAAAATAAAATAATAATAAGTAATGCAGTCATTTTACATCCTCCTTATTAGCAGGATCAAACACGTACACAAGCCCCATACAAAGAGATGTAATAAACACTGATAATAATACCCAAAATAATAAAAAGGGCATCCCTAATACGTAAGGAGTAACCGAATTCGCAAATATTGGCCCAACTACTAAACAAAGAACTGGAATAAGCGCTAGGATGTGTATTTTCTTCATCTCATTCTCCTTTACTTATAAAATTCATAATGGCTGATACAAAGACTTCCACTCCAATCGGTAATGCATCTTCGTCAATCGTAAAACGAGGGTGATGGTGAGGATATATAATACCTTTCTCTTTATTTCCCGCTCCGATAAAAAAGAATGTCCCCGGTGCCTTTTGTAAAAACGCTGAAAAATCTTCTCCAGCCATCGTCGGCTGTAAACGAACAACTCTATCCCTTCCATAAAGTTGTAATGCCGTTTGTTCAATAAGATCTGTAGCTTCGTAGTCATTTACAACTGGTCGATATCCATATTCATATGAAAATGTATATTTCGCTCCGTAAGATTCCGTAATATACTTCACAATCCGCTCAATCTTCTTCTCTGTTTCACCTCGTAATTCATGTCTTAAACTTCTCACTGTCCCTTCAATCTCCGCTTGCTCTGGTATTACATTATGAGTTGTCCCCGCATGAAATTGTGTAACAGATATTACGAGAGAATCTAATGGATTCGTGAGGCGAGATACAATTTGCTGAAGTTGCGAAACGACTTGTGTTCCGATCGCAATACTATCCACCGTTTCATGAGGGATTCCAGCATGTCCACCTTTTCCCTCTATCTTAATTTTAAAAACATCTGGTGCAGCCATTGCAGGACCATAAATAACGCCTATTTTCCCAACCTCTAACGACGCCCAAAGGTGAGCACCAATAATATAATCCACACCTTCCATTACACCTGCAGCAACCATCTCCTCTGCACCACCAGGGAAATTTTCTTCAGCATGTTGGAATAGAAAACGAATCTCCCCTTTAATCTTCTCTCTTTCTTCTACTAACTTATGTACAACCCCAAGTAATATCGCTATATGTCCATCATGACCACATGCATGCATTACACCTTTATATGTAGAAATAAAATTAAACTCATTTTCTTCATGAATAGGAAGAGCATCCATATCGGCTCGAACCGCAACTGTTTTGCCCGGATGTTTACCTACTAACTTTGCCATCACACTATATTTAGTCGGCCGTGACACTTCTAAATATGGGAATTTCCGAAGTATATCGAACACAAACTGCGATGTTTTTTCTTCTTGAAAAGATAACTCTGGATACTTATGAAAATGCCTTCTCCACTCAACTAACTGATTTTTTGACAAAACAAATTCCTTTGCAACATCCATACCCCTTCACTCCTTCTTCACCAAGTTAAATGTTATTATAACGTGAATTGTTAACTTTTAAAAGAATCTTCTGAATTTTCCGCAATAATAATCCAAAAAGAAAAAGCCACCCAAAAGATGACTTTTTCATTATTATAAAATAGTAATTGCTTGTTTTCCCATTTGCTCCCAAGCTTTCTCAAATTCTGCTCGCGGAACAGCCAAACGCGGATTATTTTTAAGAGGATCATTTACATATACAAAGTTTTGATCATATCCAATTACTACTGCACTATGCTCATAATATGTAATTTTCACTTCACCTGAACTCGTATTCCATGTTTCAAAACTACTTTCAGCTAGCGGCTTAAACGTCGTATTAATAATGACCCATACCGGAGAACCAGAACTAATTACTTTATATATATCTTGCATGTCTCTACCTGTTAAATTAATTACTTTTTCAGGAACATATTTTTCTGCCAAATTAAAAATCGGTTGATTATATACACCATATCCAGGCTCTGCCTTTGTATAAATATTTCCAACAAACCCTTCGTAAGGATTTCCCCGTACGCCATTTTGTTCAAATGGAACGCGATGAATTTCGCTAGCAAGTTGCATCTTATCTACTTGTACACCTTTATATTGCAACAACATAGCTAAACTTGTCACTTCACATCCTCGAGGTAATTCTGGTAATTGTTTAATAAACGGAACATCCTCAATCATAGCTGCTTCTTTCATTTCAGATAGAAACTCTAAGCGTAGAACTTGCGCCTTTTGCATAATTTTATCTTTTCCTATAAAAAATGCAGCAGCAAGTATAATCCCAAAAACAAAAAGATATTTTAACTTTTTCATTATAAACAAAACTCCATTAATTATTATTTTACAGACACAACTCTTATCATTGTACCCTTCTTCTTACTAGTTTGCTAGAAAGATCATGTGAATTATCGTTCATAGAATTAATTGTAAAAATTCTAATTATTTTTAATAAAAAGAAAAATAAATATACATTTCCAGAATATTTTGCTAAAATCAAAATTGTTAACATGGTGAAGATATCACCATGTTAACAAACATTCTTAGAGTATTTAGTCATAGTTCGTTTTTTTACATACTCCATTCATTTTATAGTAAATAAACCGAGTGTGTGTTGCATCCCCCACTAATGATTAAAAACTCAGAATAAAACGAAGTTCACACATTCAAGAAAATACGGGGTGAGGGGCATATGAATCAACAAATTGAACAAACAGATTTAAAACGAACAATGAAAAGTAGACACCTATTTATGATTGCACTCGGTGGTGTTATCGGAACCGGGCTATTTATGGGATCTGGTCAAATTGTCCATAATGCCGGACCTGGTGGTGCTATTCTTGCATTTTTAGTCGGTGGATTTGTTATGTATTTAACGATGTTATGTCTTGGTGAATTATCCGTTGCTATGCCAGAAGCAGGTTCATTCCAAAGCTATGCAAGCAAATTCATTTCACCTGGTTTTGGATTTGTTGTCGGTTGGATGTATTGGCTAAATTGGGCTGTTACAGTTGGCGTAGAGTTAACAACTGTAAGTATTTTAATGAAACGCTGGTTTCCAGACGTTTCTTCATGGATTTGGTGCGTTACATTTGCAGCAGCGCTATTTCTCGTAAACGCTTTATCAGCAAAAGCATATGCAGAAGCAGAGTTTTGGTTCGCAAGTGTGAAAGTTGCAACAATTGTTATTTTCATCGTACTTGGTGGCGCTGTTATGTTCGGTCTACTAGACTTTAATGGAAAGCCAGCTCCGATGCTTCATAATTTCACTGAAAATGGCGGGCTATTTCCAAACGGTGCATTAGCTGTTCTTCTTACGATGATTACAGTAAATTACTCCTTCCAAGGAACAGAATTAATTGGAATCGCTTCAGGAGAAAGTGAAAATCCTGAAAAAACAATTCCAAAAGCAATCAAAAATACAATTTGGCGAACTCTCTTCTTCTTCGTCTTAGCGATATCAGTTGTTGTAGGTTTACTCCCGTGGCAAGAGGCTAATCTAGTCGAAAGTCCCTTTGTACTTGTATTTGATGTAGCCGGTGTCCCATATGCAGCAGACATTATGAACTTCGTTATTATTACAGCTGTATTATCCGTTGCTAACTCTGGTCTATACGCAAATTCTCGTATGCTGTGGGCGATGGCAAAACAAGGAATGGCAAGTCCAGCATTTACGAAATTAACTAAAAAAGGTGTACCGCTAAATGCATTAATTTTCAGCCTAATTTTCGCTAGCCTTTCCTTATTAACAAGTGTATTTGCGGCAGATACTGTCTTTCTAGTTTTAACATCTATTGCAGCGATGGCTGCTGTTGTCGTGTGGATGTCAATCGCCGCTTCACAGTTTTTCTTCCGTAGAAATTTCGTGAAAAATGGTGGCGACATAAATGATTTAAAATATCGTACACCGCTCTATCCGCTAGTTCCAATCGTAGCGTTCTCACTTAATTTCATTACATTTGTTAGTTTGGCTTTCATTCCAGATCAAAGAATTGCTCTTTATTGTGGCATTCCATTTATGATTATTTGTTACATTTTATACCAAGTTAAATATAAAAAAGTTGTCACACTTGAACAGCCACGAACTGTCACACAAGAAATAAACTAAATATACGAAATATTCAGCTATCTTTCTTATGATAAGATAGCTTTTTTCTATTTCTTGGATATCCTGGTATAACTTTATTTATCTTAAAATTTTCACAATCACGTTTTTCTCTGGAAAATAGTTTACAATGTAATCAAGTTACAAATGATATTCACCTTAAAAAGTGTGCATTTGTGTCTATTTTTTAACAATATATCAAAAACTATTGCCTTCTATAAATTAATAGGTTTATATTGTTTTATTGGCATAGTTTCAATCCAAGGAGAAAGGAGATTTTCAATCGTGCAACTAAAGAAAGCGTTTTGGAAGTTGGCTTCGCTTCTTCCGTTATCATTACTTCTGTTCCTCGGTGGCTGTGATAAAAAACTCGCAGTATTAAATCCGCAAGGACCTGTTGCAAAAGCACAGTATGATTTAATTGTTTGGTCATTCTTGCTTATGTCATTAATTATCGCAATTGTATTCATTCTGTTTACAGTCATCTTGATTCGTTATCGTGAAAAACCAGAGAATATGGACTATGAGCCACCTGAACAACACGGTAACACATTACTAGAAATTATTTGGACGCTTGTTCCTGTTATTATCGTTATCGCATTATCGATTCCAACAGTAAAAGCAACTTATGCTTCGGAAGAGGTTCCGAAAGAGTCCAAACATATTAAACCAGTTGAAATTTATGTTACATCTGCAAACTGGAAATGGTTATTCAGTTACCCAGAGGAAAAAATTGAAACCGTTAACTATTTAAACATCCCAGCTGGTGTACCAATTCAATTCAAACTGACTTCTGTCGGCCCAATGAATGCTTTCTGGGTACCAGAACTTGGTGGTATGAAGTACACAATGGATGGCATGATTATGGATCTTTATTTACAAGCTGACAAGCCAGGTTCTTACCTAGGCCGTAGTGCGAACTTCTCTGGTGAAGGATTCACACACATGGAGTTCGAAGTTGAAGCGAAAACTAAAGAGAAATATGACAAGTGGGTTAAAGAAGTACAAGAAACTGCTCCTAAACTAACAGAAGCTAAGTACAACGAAATTGTTAAACCTGGTGTAGTTGGTCGTATGACATTCTCTAGTCACCACTTAAGTTATGTAGATCCAAAATCACTTGAATATTGTGATTACAACTACTACAAAAACAAAAAATAATAGCTATTATTCCAACAGATTGGAGTGAACACAGTGAAGCTTGATGAATTCTTTGTCACAGGTGACCCGATTATTTACGGTGCAGACGCTTCTATCGTTCTTGTGACATTAGCAATCATTTTCGTACTAACAAAGTATAAAAAATGGAAATGGCTTTGGGACGAATGGTTGACAACTGTTGACCATAAAAAAATCGGAGCCATGTATATTATTTCTGCGGTTATCATGTTATTCCGTGGTGGTATGGATGGTTTAATGATCCGTGCACAGTTAACATTCCCAGAAACAACTTATTTAAACGCTGAACACTATAACGGAATCTTTACAACGCATGGTACAGTAATGATTCTTTTCATGGCAATGCCATTCGTTATGGGATTAATGAACCTTGTAGTACCATTACAAATTGGTGCTCGTGACGTTGCATATCCGTTCTTAAATGCTTTAAGTTTCTGGTTATTCTTTGTCGGAGCAATGTTATTCAACATCGCTTTCGTAATCGGTGGTTCTCCAGACGCTGGGTGGACTTCTTACTTCCCAATGGCAGGTACAGAGTTTACTTCAGGCGTAGGAAATAACTACTACGCAATTGCATTACAGATTTCAGGTCTCGGTACGCTAATGACCGGTATTAACTTCCTTGTTACTATCTTAAAAATGCGTACACCTGGTATGACTTTAATGAGAATGCCAATGTTTACTTGGTCAATCTTAATTACAACAATTATCATTATTTTCGCTTTCCCAGTATTAACAGTTGCTCTTGCATTAATGACATTTGACCGTCTATTCGATGCTCACTTCTTTACGATGGCGAGCGGCGGTATGCCGATGTTATGGGCCAACCTGTTCTGGGTATGGGGTCACCCTGAAGTATATATCGTTATTTTACCGGCATTCGGTATTTTCTCTGAAATCATTAGTACATTCTCACGTAAGCGTCTATTCGGTTACAGTGCGATGGTATACTCAATGGTTGCAATTTCTTTACTAAGTTTCGTCGTATGGCTTCACCACTTCTTCACGATGGGTGCAGGTCCAGCGGTTAACTCATTCTTCTCGATTTCGACAATGGCGATTTCGATTCCAACCGGGGTTAAGATCTTTAACTGGTTGTTTACACTGTATAAAGGACGTATCCGTTTTACAGTTCCAATGCTTTGGTCATTGGCATTTATTCCAAACTTCGTAGTCGGTGGGGTTACAGGGGTTATGCTTGGAATGGCAGCAGCTGATTATCAATACCATAACAGCTACTTCCTAATCGCTCACTTCCACTACGTATTAATCGCAGGTACAGTATTCGCTATGCTTGCTGGATTCACATTCTGGTATCCAAAAATGACTGGTCATATGTTAAATGAACGCCTAGGTAAATGGACATTCTGGATCTTTATGAGCGGATTCAACATCTGTTTCTTCCCAATGTACTTCTTAGGTTTAGACGGTATGACTCGTCGTATGTACACTTACTCTGAAAGTCTTGGATGGGGATGGCTAAACCAAATCGCATCTGTTGGTGCGGTAATGATGGGTATTGGCTTCCTACTTCTTTGCTACAACGTAATTTGGAGTGCACGTCACGGTGAACGTGACACAACTGGAGATCCATGGGATGGCCGTACACTTGAATGGGCAACTCAATCTCCTGTACAACATTACAACTTCGCGAAACTTCCTGAAATCAAAGAAGCTGATGCTTTCTGGTACATGAAAAAACGCGGAGAAACAGTTACACCAGCAGCAGAAGATATCAAACCAATTCACATGCCAAGTAACTCTGGTGTGCCTATTATTGCGTCTTTATTCTTCGGTCTTGCAGGTTTCGCATTAGTATTTAGCTGGTTCTGGCTTGCAGCAATCGGCGGCGTTGGTATTTTAGCTTGCTTAATCTATCGTTCATTCGATTATGATGATGGCTACTACGTAAGTGTTGATGAAATTAAAGAAACAGAACATATAGCATGAGAGGTGAAATGACATGGCGGCTTTAGATAAAAGCTTACCTTTGGAATATCAATCCGAACAAAGCAGATTGAATATCCTAGGATTCTGGATTTTTCTTGGGGCTGAAATTATGCTGTTCGCAACACTTTTCGCCTCTTATCTAGTCCTTGCTGGTCGTACGGCAGATGGCCCAACTCCAGCGCAACTGTTTGAACTTAAAACGCTTTTAATTCAAACATTACTACTTTTAACAAGTAGTTTCACATGTGGTATCGTAATTCACGAAATGCGTAAGCACAACCAAAAAGCAATGCTTGGATGGTTCATCCTTACATTACTTTTAGGTGCAGGTTTCCTATTCTTTGAAATCGAAGAGTTCATTATGTACATCGGTGAAGGCGCAACAATTCAAACAAGTGCTTTCCTATCTGCATTCTTCGTTCTTCTTGGAACGCACGGAGCCCACGTAACAGGCGGTATCATTTGGGCAACTTGTGTTATTATCCAAATTTTAAAACGAGGTTTAACACCAGTTACAGCTCGTAAAGTATTCATTATCAGCTTATACTGGCATTTCCTTGATCTAGTTTGGGTCTTTATTTACACACTAGTTTACTTGAACGGGATGGTGGCGTAAATGGCTCAAAACAACAATCAAGCAAACGGGCATGCGCATAGCGGATTCCCTTGGTCACACGTTTTCGGATTTATTTTATCGCTTGCATTAACGTTTCTAGCGTTATACGTGGCACTTTACACAACATTGCCACTTTCAACAGTCTTAACAACTATTATCATAATGGCTGTTGCGCAAGCATTGTTACAATTAATTATGTTCATGCATTTAAAAGAAGGAGAAGGAAGAGTTCAAATTCTTACAATGATATACAGTTTCTTCGTTGCAACTGCAACAGTTGGTTTAACTGTATGGATCTTCTTCTCAATGTAATGTACATGAAAAAGACTGCTGAGATTCCTCAGCAGTCTTTTTTTATCCCCTCCCCTATTACATCCACATTACGGAATTAACAACAGAATCATGAAAAATATACTTATTATGACAAATGTTAAGAAAAATCTTTCTTTATGAAATCGAATCCATATGCGTTGCTTTTCTACCTATTATATGGCTAAATAGGTACTATATTTATTTGAAGGGAGAGAACGCAATGGAACATCATACTTCTGTTCTATCACTTATGGTTGTCGTTGCAATCGCGTTTTTCGTTCCCCTTTTGTTACAACGCTTTAAATTAAAAGCACTTCCTGTTGTCGTTGCAGAAATTATTGCAGGAATCTTTGTAGGTAAAAGTGGGTTTAATATTATTGAGCCAGATATATGGCTTCAAGTTTTATCAACATTAGGATTTATCTTCCTCATGTTCTTAAGCGGTTTAGAAATTGATTTTTCTATCTTTAAACAAAAAGGGAAAAAAAATACGACAAACGAGCCAAATACATTTCAAGTAGCAAGCATTATCTTCTTATTTATTTTCATCTTATCTTATGCCCTATCATTACTATTCGTATGGCTAGGATTTGTAGATAATGCAATGTTCATGACTTTAATTATTTCAACTATTTCTTTAGGTGTTGTTGTACCAACATTAAAAGAAAACAACCTAGGAAAAACTGCAATCGGACAAATCATTTTATTAGTTGCTGTTATTGCAGACTTAGTTACAATGATTTTACTCGCTGTTTTCGTCGGATTAAATTCCGAAAGCGGCCAAAGTATGTGGCTCCTACTTCTTCTATTCGGTGCTGGTATTGTCATTTACTTTATTGCAAAACGCTTTAAAAACATTCCATACTTAGATAGTTTAAAAGCTGGTAGTGTACAAATTGATACACGAGCTGTTTTTGCACTCATTTTAATATTAGTAGGGTTATCGGAATCTGTTGGAGCAGAAAATATTTTAGGTGCCTTCTTAGCAGGTGTACTTGTATCGTTATTATCACCAAATGAAGATATGGTTGAAAAACTTGATTCCATCGGCTATGGTTTCTTCATCCCTATTTTCTTCGTAATGGTTGGTGTAAATCTAGAGGTATGGTCTATTTTCAAAGAACCTTCTAGCATGCTAATGATCCCAATCTTAATTGTAGGACTCTTTATTTCAAAACTCTTACCATCACTCGTCTTACGAAAATGGTATCCACGTAATATAGTACTTGGAAGTGCAATTTTATTAACATCGACACTTTCTTTAGTTATTGCGGCTGCACAAATTGGTGAAAAACTGGGGATTATCAGTCCAAGTTTATCTGCCTCTCTTATTTTAAGCGCAGTTATTACTTGTATTTTTGCACCTATATTGTTTAAAAAAATGTTCCCAAAAGTAGAAACACCAAAACCAAAAGTAGCTATTATTGGCGCGAGCAGAATTACCCTTCCGTTATCACTAGATTTAAAACGAGAAGATTATGACGTAACGCTATATATGATGCGTCAAAACAAAATAAATGATGAAGAAGCGAAATCGCATGACTTCCCTATCGTAAAATTAGATGACATCACAATCGCATCATTAACTGAACAAACAGCATTTGATGCAGATCGCGTCGTTGTTGCAACCAGTGATGATGAACAAAACTTATTATTGGCAGAACATGCAAAAGAGCTAGGTGTTGAACATGTTATTGCAAGTGTAGAAGATCCACTTCTACAAGAAAAAGCAACGCAAGAACATATCGCTGTATTCTCAACAATTAACTCTACACGTATTTTATTACGTGCGCTTATTGATAAACCTAGTCTCGTTCGCTTAATTACAACAGCAAACGAAACAGTACGCGAAGTTGAACTGCGCAGCAATAAATATAACGGCGTTGCGCTTCGCCGCCTCCCATTTTTAGGTGATGTACTTGTCATTCAAATCTACCGCGGTAACAAAGCATTAATACCACATGGTGATACAAGACTACAACACGGTGACACATTACTTGTAACAGGTTCAAAAGAACATATCGATACACTAAAAAACATATTAGAGTAAAAAATGCCCCTCACATAATTGAGGGGCATTTTTTTAACTTCATATGGTAAAATGTTACTATCACATATTATGAGGATGGATTACATTATGTCTATTGTAACTTTAGCTCTCTTATTATTAGCGGAAGTACTCATCGCCATTATTCTCATCGGTGTTAGCATTGAAATTTGCAGCTATGGTTGGAAAAAATCAACTGGAGTTAAATACTCATGCCTTTTACTTTCACTCTTCCTCGGAACCGCTAGTATACTCGGCCTTCTAGCTGCACCTGCATACTTCTTTATACAACTTATAGAAAAAGGTTTATAAGAAAGGATGATAACATGATTACTGTGCAATATATTGATGCATCCGAGACACACTTATTACGCCAAGCGGTGTTGCGTCCAAATCAGTCCCTAGCAGACTGTAAATACTCTTCTGACTACGAAAAAGACACATTCCACTTAGGCGCCTTTATAAACGCTGAGTTGATTAGCATCGCTTCCTTCTCAAAAGAAATATATCCTGATTTACAAAATGGTATCCATTATAGACTACGAGGAATGGCAACATTACCTAACTTTCGGAACAAAAGAGCTGGAAGCTCCTTAATTCATAAGGCAGAACAAGTTTTAAAAGAACGAAAAGCAAACATCCTATGGTGTAATGGCCGAATTACTGTAACTGACTATTACAAGCGATTAGGCTTTCAGGAGCATGGTGAAATTTTTGAAATTGAACCAATTGGCCTTCATAAAGTTTTGTATAAAAAGATATAAGAAAGGCTTTCCTCAATATAGGAAAGCCTTTCTTATATTTCAATCTTCTCTTTTTATTTTTTTCATATATATGTATATAAACAAACTTGGAACTAAAAAACAAGCAAACATAATAAGTCCTGTCATACTAATTTCCTTTATCGAAATATCTGGTGTTACAACGATACAAATAGCTAAAATCCCAATAATAATACCCACCGGAATGAATAATAGCTTCATAAAATAACGACGCGACACTCCGCCCGTATGCTCATACACTTCCACTGAATTTTTCAGATTTAAAAAGTTAATAATTATTATCCCGCCCATAAATACCATTAATAAATCCGAAACATTTTCATATCCTGCCCCTTGCAAGACATAGCGGTAAAAGACGATAGCTAGTATGACGATATTTTGTAAGATGAAAGCTAATCTAATATGTTTTAACCCTTCAATCATTAAACGTTCATCTTTCACGATTTTCATCCTACCACTCCTTTTCCTCCCAAAACAAATCATTCAACGTTTTATCTACTGCATAACAAATTTTTAAACATAAATCTAAAGATGGATTGTATTTCCCCTTCTCAATTAAACTAATCGTTTGCCTTGTAACGCCTACTTTTTCTGCTAATTGTTGCTGTGTTAAATCTAACTGAACACGCGCGACTTTTATTTTACTTACAGCCATTCATGTTCCTCCTCTACCTCTATTGTAACATATATATTCCATTAAGTAATTTATATTTTACGAAATCAATTAAGTTTTCACCTTATTCCAATTGGTGCGGGCTAATACACAGTGAGGATATCCCCTACTGCCTATAGTTTCACTTTATTATACACAAAAAGGGAGCCTCCCATAAGAAGGCCCTCTCCTATATTTATATTATAAGAATAAATGACATCCAAATAAGAATGCAAATAAGTATAGTAATGGATGTACTTCCATCCCTTTACCCTTCACAATTTTCAAGACTGGATATACTAAAAATCCAATTGCGATTCCATTTGCAATACTAGATGTTAACGGAATACCTATAAAAATTAAAAATGCTGGTAACGCATCTTCAAATTCATTCCAATTAATATCTCGAATGCTTTGTGCCATTAAACTACCTACTATAATTAACGAAGGAGCTGTAATAGCGGCTACACTTGATAAAGAAGCAATAACAGGACTAAAAAATGCCGTTATAATTGTTAGACCAACAACTACAATCCCTGTTAATCCAGTTTTACCACCTGCAGCAATACCTGCTGACGATTCAATCGTCGCTGCTGTTGGGCTTGTTCCAAAGATAGAACCTGTAGTCCCGCCAATTGCATCTGCAATAAACGCTTTACCAAAACGCTTCTCTGTATTGTCTGTAATTAAACCTGCTTGTTTAATTAAACCAAGTAATGCACCTGTTGTATCGAATAAAAGTACAAGTAAAAATGAAAATACAACACCATATAATCCGTATTCAATTACATCTGAAAATGCATTGATTGGGTTTGAAACGATAATACCCTCTGGCAAATGAGGCATCGCCACAATTTTATCAGCAAACTTCAATTGCCCTGTAAAGAAGGCGATAACTCCTGTCACAATCATACTAATAAATAATGCACCACTCACACGTAATGTCATTAATACCGCCGCTAATATTAAACCAATTAAAGTTAAAATAACAGCTGGAGAATGAAAATCACCAATCGTAACTAAATTAGATGGATGATCCACGATAATTCCAGAAAGGCGCAATCCAATAAAAGCAATAAATAGTCCAATTCCACCTGCAATTGCATGCTTTAAACTATCAGGAATTGCTAAAATTAACTTTTGCCTAAACGAAGTAAAAGATAATAAAAGAAAAATAATCCCCGTCACAAATACAGCTGAAAAGGCAACTACATATGTAATCCCTTCTGCCTTCTGTACAACAGAATAAGCAAAATATGCATTCATTCCCATAGCTGGAGCAATAACAATCGGGTAATTCGCGAAAATCGCCATACCTACTGTTCCAACAACGGTTGCAATAATTGTTGCTGTAAACGCTTGGTCAAATGGTACACCTGCATCAGATAATATTTTTGGATTGATGACAAGAATATACGCAAATGTAAAAAAAGTTGTGATGCCAGCTAAAAACTCTTGCTTCACAGAAGTGTTATATTTTTGTAATTGAAACATGCTTATGTACCCTTCCTACACCTGAATTATTATCACACATTCTTTTTCTTACTAGTATGTGAGAAAATATAATACTTAATCTTAACAATCAATAAAAAGAAGAGTCAACATATTCCCTAATAGTTCGAATTTTAAGTTTAAGTCTGACAAGTACAGATGTAGTACAGTTCATTATGATTATTTTTGTAGCATAACAGATAGAAATGTTTTATAATTTGAAATAGTTAAATATTTAGTAAAGGCATTCAAATATCGTTCACTCTACAAGGGGGAGTCTTCTTATGCAGCACACAAACAAATCTGGAACTTTAAATCGTGGTTTAAAAGAACGACATATTACTTTAATGTCACTGGGCTCAGCTATTGGCGTTGGGCTATTTTTAGGATCCGCTTCCGCGATTAAACTAGCCGGTCCTTCTATTTTACTAGGCTATATGATTGCCGGACTCGTTATTTTTTTCATTATGCGAGCTCTCGGGGAAATGGCAATTGAACAACCTGTTGCCGGTTCTTTTAGTAAATATGCATATGATTATATCAGCCCACTCGCTGGTTATATTACTGGTTGGAATTACTGGTTCTTATGGGTGGTTACTTGTATGGCTGAAATTACAGCAGCTGGCATTTACATGCAGTACTGGTTCCCAGATATCCCGCGCTGGACTTGGGCGTTACTTGCTCTATTGTTAATGAGCGCTTTTAACTTCTTATCGGTAAAAGTATTTGGAGAACTTGAGTTTTGGTTTGCTCTAATTAAAATTGTCACAATTATCTGTATGATAGTAGTCGGAGCTGGTATTATTTTATTCGGATTCGGAAACGGTGGTATCGCTACTGGTATTTCAAACCTTTGGTCACATGGTGGCTGGTTCCCAAATGGTTTTTCTGGGTTACTACTCTCCATGCAGATGGTACTATTCGCTTATTTAGGCGTTGAATTAATCGGTGTTACAGCTGGTGAAGCTCAAAATCCGAAGAAAACACTCGCAAAAGCAATTGATAACGTGTTTTGGAGAATATTACTGTTCTACGTAGGAGCTCTATTCGTTATGATGGCAATTTATCCATGGAACGAACTTGGTGAGAAAGGAAGCCCATTCGTATTAACATTCCAGCAAATTGGTATCGCAAAAGCAGCAGGTATTATTAATTTTGTCGTATTAACAGCAGCTCTTTCTTCTTGTAATGGCGGTTTATTTAGTACAGGCCGTATGCTATTTACATTAGCTCAGCAGAAAAAAGCTCCTGAAAGATTTGGTCGTTTAAATAAAAATGGCATTCCAAGCCAAGGAATTGTAGCAACTGCTATCGTTTTACTCATTGGTGTTATATTAAACTATCTCGTACCTGCAAAGGTATTTACATGGCTTACTAGCATTTCAACTTTCGGCGCAATTTGGACTTGGGGAATTATATTAGTCGCTCAAATTAAATTCCGTAAAAGCTTACCTACTCAAAATAAACAAAAGTTATCGTATAAAATGCCTTTATACCCATTAAGCTCATATTTCTCACTCGTTTTCCTTGTATTAGTACTAGGTATAATGGCGTATTCAGAAGATACACGAATTGCATTGATTGTCGGCCCAATTTGGCTTATCGGCTTAGCAATCGTATATTACATGAAAGGGTTTCATAAGATTGATGAAACACCTAACTCAAAAATTAGTTAAGCAAAAACCCCTTCCTTATTACTTGGAAGGTTTTTTTTATATCTATATAAATATTTCTCAACAAAATTCACGGTATTTTTACAATCTTTTAATATTTTTTATGTTTTCCGTCTTTATTTTTACAGAAAAATAAATTACATTATTAAAGCACATATATTTATTATTAGGGGGATTCTTCTATGAAGAATAAAAAATGGATTACATTTTCTTTAGCAACAGCAATTACACTAAGTATAGGGACCTCGTTCATACCGTCTACTTATGCCGAAAGCTCTGTAGACCCAGCTCCTGAAATTGCTGCAAAAGTTGTAAATCAAAACAATGGGAAGAAAGTATTATTCGATAATACACACGGTCAAACTGCTGGGACAGCTGACTGGGTTATTGACGGCGGCTTTTCTGACTTCGGAAACGGCATTGCAAAAAACGGTTATCACGTAAAAGAACTTCGTAAATCAACACCTATTACGTACGAAGACTTAAAAGGTTACAATGTATTTATCGTTCCAGAAGCTAATATTCCTTACAAAAAATCTGAGCAGGACGCTATGTTACAATATGTAAAAAATGGCGGTAGTATCTTCTTTATTGCCGATCATTACAATGCAGATCGTAATAAAAATCGCTGGGACTCTTCTGAAGTATTTAATGGATATAGACGCGGTGCTTGGGATAATCCAGCAAAAGGAATGTCTAATGAAGAAGCAAATTCACAAGCTATGCAAGGAGTAGAAAGCTCTGATTGGCTATCTGACAACTTCGGTATTCGCTTCCGCTACAATGCACTTGGTGATGTTTCAGCGAAAACAATTGTATCGCCTGAACAATCTTTCGGAATTACAAAAGGTGTTTCTTCTGTAGCAATGCATGCTGGTTCTACTCTAGCAATTACAAACCCAAAACTAGCAAAAGGACTTGTTTACCTTCCAGAAAATCCATCAAAATGGAATAACGCTGTTGATAGTGGCGTTTATAATGGCGGTGGTATTGCAGAAGGCCCATATGCTGCAATTGCAAAAGTAGGACTTGGAAAAGCTGCCTTTATTGGTGACTCTTCTCCTGTTGAAGATGCTACGCCAAAGTACGTTCGTGAAGATTCTGGCCAAACAAAGAAAACTTACGATGGTTATAAAGAAGAAAACGATGCGATTTTATTAGAAAACATCGTAAATTGGTTATCGAATAAAGAGACATTTACAAGTTTAGATCAAGTAAATGGTTTACAGCTTGATTCACCTACAGCTCTACAAACATTTGAACAGCCAAGCTTATCAACAGAACCACAACCTGAACCTTGGAGTGCACCAAATGCAGGTTATCAATGGTTTAATACAAATACTTTTAAACCAGGTTCATACGGTTATAACGGTGCGGTAACAACAAGCGACTACGTCGTTACACACCCTAGCATTCTACCAAACAATGAAATTTTCCAAATGAAGATTCAAGTAAACAACTTACTACCTAATACAACTTATAACAACTATTCTTTAGGTATATTCACTACTGGTGGAACACAAGTAGCAAAAATTCAAAATACAAACGGCACTTGGCCATCTGCTTTTGGATATAGTAGTGCCTTCTCTTTCACAACCAACAGCTTAGGCTCTGCTGAGAAAGTTGTAAATGTACAGATTGATTCAAATACAACTGGACAAGCAACTCTTCGTCTACGCCAAAATACAACAACGAAATATAATGAAACTGTAACGATTAATAAGAAATAATGAAAAAGGCAATCCATACATGGATTGCCTTCTTCTCACTTCTCTTCCTTCGAGAAAAACATTCTTGAAATAACGATACCTATACTACCGACGATTAGGAATAACACTGCCCTAATCATCATCGATACCTCTGGTAAGTCAAGTAGGAATAACTTCCCTACCGTTACTACTAATACGATTAATCCAGCATATAATATTTCATTCATCTGTCTATAACGGCCAAACCAAACTGCAAATAACGCATATATCATCCATAATAACGATACAGATACGCTAATTATACTTCCATCTGTAGAAAGAACTTCACCAATTCTAGTGATTGTAATAAATACAATGACCATTAACCAGTAGAGTGCTATAGAGTACACATACTTACCAAAACTCGCTAACACTTCTTTCGCCTGTCTCATGCAATAATAGAACGTTCCTATTAAAATAAGATGAGCAACAAAACCTGCCGAAATAAATTGATCAAACGGGCTAAAAATCGTCTGTATCATTCCAATTGCGTAAATCGTTGCACTAACATACAACTTTATCTGTTGTTTTCCTTTAATAGAAGTAACCATACCGAGGAAACCTTGTAACAATAGTACGATCGCTGCATTCACTAAACTATACTCGTATAAAATCGCTAAACTAAATGCTCCCATTGCGAAACCAAATAAGAGATTTGTAAATGTAGAATGTCTATTTTTCCTATATTCAAATACGAACATAGCGGCATGCACGAGTGCACTAATAATTAATCCCCATGTTGTAAAATCAGGTATTTTTGAAATAGCTAGTATAAAGAACACTGCATTCGCACTAAATATCGCCAAACGCGGTTCTGGTATAAAACTTCTCTCCGTAAACATATGCCAAAATAATAGTAAATGAATCAAACCATATACAATCGTTAACTGTATTTGCAAGTTCTCTAATAATATTGACATAACAGCAAAGAAGACAAAAAGAACAATGGCCGCAACAGCGTAAGAAATCATATATAAATATTTATAACGATTTTTCAATCCATACCATAATAAACTAAGTGTTAACACTGTCTCATATCCAAAGAAAATATAAGGATTAGGAGTCGTACTATTTAACAAGAATGGCACGAAGAACGCTCCTACCGCTACGAAGATAGTAAGGTATTCCGAGTTATATCTTTTCGCTAAATAAATCCCTAAAATAACCCATGCAATATTAAAGAGAAACGCGATACTTGCCGGAATAAATGCATACAAATAATGTGCCGCAAACGTCGTTAAAACAATCCCCGAAATACTTCCTCCAACCAATACTAATCCTAACGCCTGCCGCTCTCTTTTAATTTGAATATCTCCTATATAATACAAACCGATAGATAATGCGATACCAAACACAATTCGTATTGCTGGTGTTAATAAACCAGCATCTACCCCTGCTTTAAATAACCAGATCACTCCAAGCAACATAATACCGACAAATACACGCGGTAACCACGTTTGACAAAACTTAATAATATTAAATGGCTCTGGTTTAAAAGCAGATATATCTACTTGTTTTACCTCATATTCTTGCACAGGCTCTTTTATCGTAACTATTTCTTCTTTTGGCTTTTCCTCCATTACCGTTTCAATATATTCTTTCTTTTCCTTACTAACATGTTGCTGAGCGTTCTCTACTTCTATTTCCCTTTGCTTCACTTTTAATTCAGCAAGTGCTTCTTGAATTGTTTCAATTGCCGTTTCGAGTGCTTCTATTTTCTTATCCAAATCCTTCTTCATACGCTACCCCCTTATTCGTAACTCTCATTAAACCTATATATTACCAATTATCTTTATCATACTCTTAGTCTATTCATTTTCAATAGTATTTTTTCCAAAAAAAGAAAGATGCCTTCCCAAAATAGGAAAACACCTTTTTACTCATTTATTCTTATTTAGAACAATGCTAACGATGACACCAACACACACGCCTATAATAGCTGGAACTATCCACCCAACACCTTCTGTATAAAATGGAATGTATTTTAATACTGACGTCCACTGATTCATCATTACATTTTTATTTAAAATATCAATTGCACTAAATATTGCTACAAACCAAACAGTTACTGCATATACGTATGCATACTTCCCAATATACTTATGGAATAACCCTAGAATAATAAGCGTTAATGCAATTGGATAAATAAATCCAAGAATTGGTACTGATACTTTTAAAATTTGCGTTAATCCTAAATTAGCTAAGATTATACTAACAACGCTTACTATAAATGCCCACACTTTATAAGATACTTTCGGAAATGCACTCGCAAAAAATTGACTACAAGACGTAACAAGTCCAATTGAAACACATAAACAAGCGATAGTAAAAATAAGACCTAATAAAACGACTCCGTCCTGTCCAAATAATGTAATCATAACTTGTGCTAACACTTTCGCACCGTTATCAAATGTTCCTAATGAGCCACTAATTGCCCCCACATATCCAAGGATGACATAAATAATAGATAATAATAGTCCTGCTCCAATTCCAGCAATACTCATATATTTCGCTAAACCTTTATCATCTTCAATACCCTTTGCACGTAATGCATTTGCAATCACAATTCCAAAAATTAAAGCAGCTAACGCGTCCATTGTTAAATATCCATCTAAAAATCCTTGAAACATAGGAGCTTGTCCATAATTCCCCGCAGCCTCTTTCACGCCACCTACTGATGTAAACATACTTTTTATAAAAATAATGGCAATCATACATAATAATAATGGTGTTAAAACTTTCCCAAACAAACCCATTAACTTAGATGGTGATAAACTTAACCAATAAACAATACTAAAGAAAATAACTGTATAAAACAATAATACTCCGCTTCCTGCTTCAGGGAATAACTGACCTGGCCCCATTTCAAAGGCTAAACTTCCCGCACGTGGTATACCAAGCCCAGGTCCAATAAATACATACACGATACATGGAAAAATAATTGCAAATGAAGAATGAACTCTACCCGCTAACGTTTGAAAACTTCCTGCTTTTGCAATAGAGATAACACCTAATATAGGAAGACCTGTTGCTGATATAATAAATCCTACTAATGAAATCCACACATGTTCTCCTGCTTCATATCCAAGAAAAGGTGGGAATATAAGATTCCCTGCTCCAAAGAACATCGAAAATAACATAAGACTAATAAGTAAAATTTCTTTTTTCTGTAACAATTTCATTTCTTTCTCCTTCTTTAATTTTATCTCTTATGAAATCAATTCCACATATAAAAAAAGTACAATAACCTGCTTCCTTACAAAGAAAACATAGTCCATAGTCTATCACAAAAGAAACACCCCTTCTATAGCTATCCCCCTTTTCCAATTTCTTCTGAAAAATCAACCTTTATTGACTTATAATAGTTAATAAGGTAAAATATTAAATGTACAAAATTATTAACTTTGTTTTTGTTTGTGTCAGGAGGAAAATAAAATGGAATCAACGATACAACTAGAAAGAGAACAACAAAGAAAAAAGAAACATCCTCCAGGTTTATACTTACTCTTCTTTACAGAAATGTGGGAAAGATTTAGTTACTATGGATTACGAGGATTATTAACATTATATTTAACGACAGCTTTAGTAAGCGGTGGTCTTGGGTTTAGTCCCGCATGGGCACTCTCTATTTACGGATTTTACACTGGAGCCTGTTATTTCACACCAATGATTGGTGGATACTTAACAGATCGTTTTCTAGGTAGACGAAAAGCGATCACAATTGGTGGTATAACAATGGCAATCGGTAACCTTACACTATTTGCCTTGCAAAACCAATTAGGCCTATACCTCGGATTAGCGCTTATTATTATCGGTAACGGATTCTTCAAACCGAACATCTCTACACTGGTTGGAGAATTATACGAAGAGAACGATCCAAAACGTGATAGTGCATTTACCATTTTCTATATGGGTATTAACGTCGGGTCATTTTTAGCTCCACTCGTTTGCGGATTTTTATCAGAAAATTTATTCAAAACAACAGTTGATGGCGTTGTACATTACGGATTCCGTTACGGTTTCTTAGCCGCTTCAATCGGAATGATTATTGGACAAATTTTATTTACAACACTATCAAATCGCTTCCTTGGTAATATTGGTAAAAAACCAACTCGCGATTTACAAACAGCTGCTGGACAACCATCAGTAGGAGATACACCATTAACAAAAAAAGAAAAACAACGTACCGCAGTTATCGTCATTTTAACATGCTTCGTTGTCTTCTTCTGGGCTGGCTTTGAACAAGCTGGTAGCTCATTAACATTATATACAAACAAATTTGTAGACCGCTCTGTGTTCGGATGGGAAGTTCCAACATCTTGGTTCCAATCGGTCAATCCATTATTTATTATTTTGCTTGCTCCAGTCATTTCTGCATTATGGGCAAAACTTGCAACTCGCAAGCGCGGTGATTTAAAAATCCCAACTAAAATGGGACTTGGGATGATCTTGCTCGGTATCGGTTATATCATTCTCGTTATCGCTACATTAAAAACAGGTAGTGATGAACATAACATTACAGAAAAAGCAAACTTACTATTTATCGTCTTTACGTATCTTTTCCATACGTTAGGTGAGCTATTCTTATCACCTGTCGGACTATCAATGGTTAGTGCGCTTGCTCCGGTAAAATTAGCATCTTTACTAATGGGTGTATGGCTAGCAAGTTCAGGTATCGCCAACATTTTAGGCGGACAACTTGCAAGCTTCACAACTTCACTTGGATACGCTGAAGTATTCACAGTTATTGGCGCTGTGGCAATTGTATTAGGTTGTGTTTTATTATTAATTTCTAAGAAATTAGTGAAATGGATGGATTAAAAAAGATGAGGAATTTCTCCTCATCTTTTTTTATGCTGTTTTACCTTTTTCGATTGCTTGTTCGTACAGCTCTTTATGTTCTTTATATTCACTTGGTACGAAACTCTTATAGAAGAATGAGAACCAGCTGTCTCCCTTTTTATACCCTTCTTCTCGAATTTCCGCTGCTTTTTTATTCGATTTAAATCCTTCAGTAAACCATTTCTTTAACAATTCATTTCTTTCATACTTAGCAGGAACTTTTAAATCATAGTTTTCAAATGCATACTTATAGCCAGCTTTTTCTACTGCCTTTTTTGTAGATTTATAGCCTTTTTCATACGCTGTTTCATATGCCTTCACGTATACTTCTTTCTCTCTATTTCCAGGATTCTTTTCAGCTAATTCTTTCCCTGTCTTTTCCCCTAATTCAGCTTGCTCTTTTTCAATTTTTTCTACTCTTTCTTTATTCCCTACTTTGAACCCGTCTGCAAAGTTTACCTTAAACTCTGGAGCAACTTGACTATCGTCCATCGTCTCTTGTGCTAAACCTTGTTCTTTTCCTTTTTCAAAATGCGTTTTCTTCTGCTCTTCTAAAGACCATGCGGCTGCATAAGTCGCTTTAAACGCTTGTTTATATGCATCAGATTTTCCAGCTACATGCACTTCTGCATCATTTTTTCCTGCTTTAAAATCAGTTTCTCCATTCTTTTGACCTTCAAGTTGACCTTTTTCCATATCAGCTTGGCGCTGCGCTTCCTCTTGTTTACGTGCCTCTTCAGCTTTTCTTTGTTCCTCGGCTACACGTTGTCTCTCTTCTTCAGCTTTACGCTGGGCTTCTGCATTACGTTGTTTTTCAGCCTCAGCTTTACGCTGTGCTTCTGCAGCACGTTGTTTTTCAGCCTCATTATTGCGCTGGGCTTCTGCTTGTCTCTCAGCTTCTACAGCACTATTATTATTCTGGCTAGGAGCTGGGCTCGTTGCACCACTACTAGAAGCTGGTTTATTGTGATAATGATATTCCCCGTACTGTAATCCCCATTTCTCACAATTTGTACGACACGTATGTCCGCCATTAGCATCTGTACGCCCTGGATGCGCATAAGCTGAAATTGGAGCTACCAATAACGCTATACTCGTTGTTAAAAGAAGTTTCTTCACCTGTTGTCTCACTCTTGTTCCTCCCAAAATATAGAATTCTAACTTTATTATACATAAATAGAAGAATACTTAAATACCAACCAAAATATTCTATTATTTCTCAACATTAGTAAAAAAGAAGGTGAACTCTTTAAAGAGTTCACCTTCTTTTTTTACTTCTTCACCTTCGTTCCTACTAAATCACCAGCAACAACATAACGCTTAGAATTATCCTTTACAGATACACATGTAATAAGCGTTATCTCATCTTTCCCATGATCCTCTACAACTTCCCACTTATCAGGAGTTACTTCAGATACACCAGTAACCGCATACTCATATTCATTTTCATTGTCATACAAATAAATTTTATCGCCTTTTTTCAAAGAAGCTATATCACTAAATAAAACACCTTTTTTAGACATGTTATGTCCTGCTAGTGCGTAATTTCCTTTTCCCATAACTTGATTCTCTTTTACTGTCGCTGCACCTGATAATAAGTTTTTTTCAGTAGAAGCTTTCAAAACAGGCAGTTCTACTGAAACACTTGGAATCGAAATACGACCGATTACTTGTTTCTTATCTAATGATGCATTCGCTACTTCCGCCAAGTCTGGTTGATTAATTTTGGAAGCATCTACAAATTCCGTCTCATGCTTTTCATAATCCATCTTTTGAACAGCCTGCACATTTTCAGTCTGTTTCTTTTCAGCCTGATATCCATCATAAAATGGCTTTCCAATTAACACGCCACCTACAACAAATAGAAGGATTGCTACTATACTATAAATTCTTTGCTTATTCATATACAATTCCTTTCCCTTACAAAATCTTACTCTATATAAAATGATAAAATAATATCGTCATATGTACAAGTATTAGCTTAAAAAGAAACCTTCTTGCCGGTGCAAGAAGGTTTCTTTTTAAGCTAATTTATTTCTGTATAGTGATACGTGAAATACTGTCATTTGAATAAAGAAAATCGAAAATAGAATATATAATGGGTATCCAGGAAGATATTCATTAATAATAGGCGAAAAAGTTAAAAATCCAACTGCACAAGGTAACACAAACCATAACGATACAAATGTTGTTCGGCAAGCTTTATCCGTAATCGCTTTTTCACGTTCATCTTCTAGTGGAAATAATAATGGATACATCCAAAAAGATAAATTCTTATATTTTTTCTTTTGAATTCTATAAAAAATTGTAACTATAATTGCTCCAATAAATAATAAAATGAATGGTACTCCATTAAACCATACTTCAAATGGGAATTTCTCGTTTTTAATTATATCTGCTAACTCTGTAATGACACTATAAAATTCAACAAATGTCCAGCATGCTAAAGCAGTATAAAGCACGTTTATGATATAAGAAAAAACAATTCTATTCATCCTCTTCCCCCTCCTTATTTAAAACAAACACATCTTCCATCTTTAACTGAAACACATCACAAATCGTAAGTGCTAATAACAACGAAGGAACGTAATCCCCTTTTTCAATTGCTGCAATTGTTTGTCTCGTTACTCCCACCTTTTCTGCTAATACGCTTTGTGTAAAGTTAAAACGAGCTCTTAATTCTTTTACTCTGTTTAAAATGGTCAAATTTACCACCTCTTACCATTATTGTATGCTATCCTTAACAAAATGTAAACTCAACTTAACATTATCCTTACAAAAAAATCCAACTTTACGTATTGTAAAGTTGGATTGCATATTAATTTAAAATTTTAACTTTAACTGATCTTCTACCCCACTCATTAGCTTGAGCTGAATTTGGCATTAATAGATCAATGATATGCCCTTTTATTGCACTACCAGTATCTCCAGCAATTGCTGTTCCATATCCTTCTACATATACAGTAGAACCTAATGGGATAACAGATGGATCTACAGCAATTAATTTCATGTTTGGATTTGCAGTTAAATTATGTCCTAACTTAGATTTTACAGTTTCACCCGGTTTATAGCCGTTTTCAGATGGGTCAGCTGTATAAGCGGTTGCTGTTACGTAAAATTCTTTTCCACCTTGAGTTGGTTTCGTATCAGGCTTAGACTCTGTTTCTGTATTTTTTGCTACAGGTTCAGCTGGTTTACTAGCTTTTTCTTGCTTTTGCTTTTCAGCAATTTCTGCTTGCGCTTTCGCTAAAGCTTCTTGCTCTGCTTTTGCAGCCGCTTCTGCTTTTGCGCGCTCTTCTGCCGCAATTCTTGCTGCTTCTTGCTCACGAGCAATCGTTTCTTGTACTGTCTTCATATTTGATTCAATTTTAGCTTTTTCTTCTGCTGCTAAATTAAGTTGACTTGCAACCTCATTATATTTAGCTTGAACTGTTTGTAAGTTATCTTGACGTTTTTTCAAGTTATCTTGCAGTTCAGCTTGCGATTTTGCTAATTTTTGTTTGTCTACTACTAAAGATGCTTCTTTTTCGTCAATTGTTTTCTTATCTTCTTCAATTTGACGAAGATCTTGTTCTTGTAGACGTAAAATTTCTTTATCAGCTTCTAGAATAGTAGAAACTGCGTTCATACGTTGTAAGAAGTCTGCAAAGTTTTTTGACTCTACTACAACTTCTACTACTAAACTTGTATTTGAACTGTTTTGAACAGAAACCATACGTTTTCTCATAATATCTTTACGAGCAAGGACTTTATCCTCCAAAACGATAATTTCTTCCTTTTTTTGTTCAATCTGCTTATGTGTTTCATCAATTTTACGTTGAATAGCAGCTTGATCCTCTTTATTTTTTGCAATTGTATTATTTAAATTATGTAGTTCGTTTTCGATACCTTTAATTTCTTTACTAACAGCTTGCTTCTCTTGCTCTTTCTTTTGCATTTCTGCATCGTTTTGTTGCAATTGCTGTTGCATGTTGTTAAGTTTCTCGTCGTTTGACTCTGCTTTAACAGCGACTGTACTAGAAAGACCGATAATTCCTGCTAATACTAGACAGCTGATTCGCTTAAAATAGTTCATAATCCGACTCCCTTCTTATACAGTTATACATGATTTATTTTACAGTTTGTTTACAAAACGATTAAATACAGTTTATTTTTCGTGACAAAAAAAAGAGAATTATGAATAAAATGTAATAGATTCTTAAATATTTAACAATTCCTATATTTAAAAAATACAAAAGATGCTAAAATCCAAATATAGAGAAAATATAACTTTCGAAGGCGGTTGAAATAAATACATGTTTACTCAAAAGAAATCACTCCAACATACAATTGCTCAATTAGAAGAGCGTATACAAGAATTAGAAGCAGAATTAAAACAAAAAGATATTGAAAAACAAGAGACTATTTCTACTATCCACAATCGTGTACAAAGCGTTGTCCACGAGCACCAACTTGTAAATAACCAACACAATACACTCCAAAATTTAGTTCAACAATTAAGTTCATGTTTCGAAAATGTTTCAACACGTACGACACATTCCAATGAGTTAAATAATGAAATGTTGCAAAAGGAACAAAGCTTAATTCAGTCTATTGCAGAAATTATTGACTGCTCTAATGAAGGAAAAGAATCCGTTCACCGCTTACTTATTGTAATTAATAAATTAGGTGAACAATCCCAACGCACGTCTACTAGTATGAATCATCTAAGCGAACGCTCAAAGGAAATCGAGCAAATTGTAGAAGTCATTCAAAACATTGCAGCACAAACAAATTTACTTGCTTTAAATGCGAGTATTGAAGCCGCACGTGCTGGAGAACACGGTAAAGGATTCGCTGTCGTTGCCAATGAAGTAAGAAAACTAGCAGAAAGTACAGCAGAAAGTACAAAAAACATAGGCAACTTAACGAAAAAAATTCAAGAAGAAATTGAAAAAGCATACGATAACACAAAAGATAATTTACATTTAGTCGATGAAGGTGTAGAAATGAGCGCCGATACAAATGCTAGAATTGAAAATATTTTAGTTATGATTCAAACGTTACAAAATGGTGCTACAAATGTTATTAAGGCTATTGAAAACCAAAAATCTTGTAATGATGACATATTACGAGAATTCGCTAACACACAACAAATGTTCCAAAAATTAAATACTACTATTATGAATCATATTCATGATGCTGAAAAAGTCGATGTTCAATTGTCTAAAAGTCTTCAAGGAACAGTAAATTCTTAATTAAAAATAAAAATCCCTTATACTGCTATGAGGGATTTTTATTTTATTTCGAATATTTATTTCTTTTCAATATTCATCCATATCTTTGTTATAATGGAAAAGTTGTTTCTTTCAACTAATAAACAAGGAGGTTATTATGGAACAATTTTACTACGTTTTAAAATATTTAATTCTCGGTCTGTTCCAAGGACTAACAGAACCAATTCCGATTTCTTCAAGTGGTCATCTCGTTTTAGCACAACATTTGCTAGGACTAAAAATAGAAGGGTTTAGCTTCGAACTACTTGTTAATTCAGCTTCATTATTAGCTGTATTACTTATTTATAGAAATGATTTAATTCGTCTAACGAAGAATGGTCTCTCTTATATATTTACAAGAGCAGAAGACGCAAAATCAGATTTCTTCTTTATTATTTATCTTGTTATTGCAACCATTCCAGCAGGTGTTATTGGTGTTTTATTTAAAGATTACATCGATCAGTACTTAAAAGGTGTGAAGATGGTTGGGATTTCCCTTCTTATTACTGCTGTCGGCCTTTGGATTATTAGAAATTTACGCGGTCGTAAAAATGATGGCGACCTTTCTATGAAAGATGCAATCATCGTCGGATTAGCACAAGCTTGCGCACTGATTCCCGGAATAAGCCGATCTGGTGCCACAATCGTAGCAGCAATGTTACTTGGTATGAAGCAAGAAACAGCTCTTCGCTTTTCATTCTTACTATACATTCCTGTTAGCTTAGGTGGCTTATTGTTAAGCATTACAGACATTGCAAATGATCCAAATCTAGACACATTATTCGTGCCATATGTTGTTGCATTCATCGCAACATTTATCATGACGTATATTTCACTAAAATGGTTTATGAACATTATGGCAAAAGGAAATTTAAAATATTTCTCTTTCTATTGTATTATCGTAGGTGTACTTACTCTTATTTTCTTATAAAATGAAACTTACAAATTGAAAGCGAGTCATTCTATTACACTAGATGACTCGCTTTTTTATACCTTTATTAAGTTAAAATATATTATTTACTTTGAATTTTCTGAATAGTATAATATTATTTAAGTTCACTATTATAGTAAAGCTATCTTTCCTACTATTATCGTAAAAGAGGTGTTTATATGTTTATTGTTACTAAACTCATTCATATTAAGTACGGATATGAATGTGAGCTTCTTTATGGGCTTAAACAATATTATCCTTCTCCCGGAACGAACGGTTGTATTAACATAGAGTTTTCACATGTTCATCGTACAAATGATAAGACAGAATATATGATTCGTATGTTATGGAAAACACAACAAGATTACCATACATGGCTTTCTCAAAGAGAAAGAAATGTAACTTTGAAGCGCAAAATACAAGGCTATATCCTTTCTTCCAAATCAAATGCTAGCTATGTACATTAACCCTCCTCTTTTTATTCCTTACGAGGGGCAAAATGATAAAGTGAAACTTTAATCAGCTCTCATCAATCGGGCTGTTCACAAATAACGAGATAAGGCCCCTCTTACTTTTCATACTGTAAGAGGGCTTCTCTTATGCATACACTTTCTTCTCTTGACAATACAAACGAATAACATGTTTATTTTGTTGAAATACATCATGCGTCAGACGAATAATAATAAAGTTTCTTTTTGTTTGATCATCATGAACAAAAATCTGTTCTCCCTCCTGAAAACGCCATGCACTTTCAAAAGTCGTAATATGATCCCCACTTACAGAAAAAAGTTCATATCGCATCTCTTGTACCCTCTCTCAACTTATATAATCATAATATCCTCATATTAAATTTATTATAACTTAATTCCTATAAAATTAGTAATTATTTCTATTTCGAAAGATTTTAACTTTGTATTTAAATATTTTTAGCGCTATAATGATAAACGAATTTTTATTGAAAGGAGTTTTACTTTGACTGCATATTTATTTCCAGTGAAAACAGCGTTTATTTTATTTCCCTTTTTAGCAATGTTTCTTTTAATCCCTTTTTTAATATTTAATTATCGAAAATACGGTTATTTAAATAAATGGCGCTCATTTATTTTATACTCATTATTACTTTACTTATTAAATGCCTATTTTCTTGTTATTTTGCCGTTACCACAAACGTTTGATACTTGTAGCCTACAACCGGCTAATACACAACACATGCAACTCTCACCATTTTATTTCATACAAGAGATTAGTAGTCATACATCGGCAGTTTTAACGAAACCAGCTACTTATTTCTACTTATTAAAAGAGTCTGCGTTTTTACAAGTTGCATTTAATGTTCTATTAACTGTTCCATTCGGTATTTACTTACGTTATTATTTCCGACGTAGTTTCTTACAAACAATTTGCATTTCCTTTTTCCTTTCACTATTTTTCGAGCTAACACAAGTGACTGGATTATACGGTATATACAATTGTGCATACCGATTATTTGATATCGATGATTTGTTTTTAAATACATTAGGTGGCGTAATTGGTTTTATCATTGCACCAATATTTACGTACTTCCTTCCGAAGACAAATGAGTTAGATAGTCATATTGATTTGGAAACGAAACCAGTCGGATTCATTCGTCGCCTTATCGCGATGCAAATTGATTGGATTTTCTTATCTATCGTTGTACCTGTCGTTAAAAACAAAGGAAATTCTTTCTTCGTTTCTAATATGCAATCTTACACCAATATGTATGAACTCATTTTCATTACGTGTTCAATCCTTATTTACTTTATTATTATTCCATACTTTACGAATGGAAAAACAATTGGGAAAGCATTGCTTCGCATTCACCTGAAAGGAAAATCAGATCGTATTACATTAAAAGAACTATTTATTCGCTACGGTATATTTTATTTTGCGTTAGGCGGAATCAATTACATTCTTTCTAGTAGCTCTATGTTAAATCATACAGAGCCTTTAGTATTACTCGTTACATTGTTATTCCTATTTATCATTAACGGCCTATTTATTATTCATGTTTTACTGCATGTATTTAGCCGTGATAAACTACTTTTTTATGAACATATTAGTCATACAAGAAATGCAATTACACTAAAAAAAGCTGACAAATAATTATTTGTCAGCTTTTTTATATACATAATGTGAAACTTTAATCAGTGGGGGTCTTACTGCCCGGCAAATAGCGGGATAAATAACTTTTCTGCATAAGGATTAAAAAACATTCCAAGTTCATCTAGAGACTTCCTCGCCTGTAAAAACGAATGAAACTCTGGATATATATCTTGTAATTGCTCATACGATAATGTATGCATTTTCCCCCAATGCGGACGCCCTTCATACTTTAGAAAAATTTTTTCCACTTCGCCAAAGTAAGCAGCATATTTCATACCTTTATACATATGAACAGCGATATACGCTGAATCTCTTCCATAGGCTGGACTAAGCCATATATCATCACCTTTCACATAGCGGCATTCGATCGGGAAGTGCACCTTATACTTTTTCTTTTCAATAATATTTGAGATTTCTTCTACCACAGTCCTCATATACTTTGAAGGAATGCTATACTCCATTTCATAAAATGGTACCGTACGTGATGTAGCAAATACTTCATAGCTCGGGCCAATTATTTTTGTGTTTGGTACAGCCTTAGCTGATAATCGACTCACTCCTTTACTTATAGAAGGAAACCATTTACACCCTTTAGATAGTAAAGAGAACATCCTATTTTCAAGTAACTCCACCTTTAGTTTATGCCATTTCAAATCACTGCCTTGATTCGTTGTTTCGTTCGTAAGTTTTACTTGTACTTCATCAGAATAAGGAAAAACGAAAAATTCAAAGTGACGATGCTTCTTATACTCTTCTAGTTTGTTCATTACAGTAGATAATGACTGTTTTTCACTTTCATAAACGAGTGAATACGCTGGAATAACCTTCAATTTTATCTTTACAATGATACCTAACATTCCAAGTGACAACTGAAACGCTCTCCAATATTCTACGTTCTCAGCTTCCGAACAAACTATACTCTCACCATTAGATAAAACTGCCGTAATCTCTATAACTTGTGTTGATAAACTCCCAAAGGTAATACCCGTTCCATGAGTCCCCGTACTAATCGCTCCTGCAATAGATTGTGAATCAATATCCCCTAAATTTTCTTGCGCATAACCTTTTTCCTCAAGTAACTTCCCTAAATCATATAACTTTGTTCCTGCCCACACTTCAGCGACCATCTTCTCTTCATCAATATTCACAATGCCCTTCAATTCATCTAAAGAAACTAAAACTTCTTCGGTTTGCGCAAGGGGTGTAAACGAGTGTCCTGAACCAACAACACGAATTTTCCGCCCCTTTTTTCGTGCAAGCCCCACTACTTCTACTACATCTTGTATACTTTCTGGATACATCGTATAATGCGGCGTTCCTTCTACATTCCCTGTCCAATTCCTCCACTTTTGTCCCTTTATAGAAAGCATTGGCCATCCCCCCGATATGTTGAATACTCCCCAACAATCTCTCCTTTTTTAACACGATACAAAAAAGGAAAGCGCTCACATAATTCACCAGCCTTACTATGACGAAACAAAATGGACTCTCCTATATCCACTCGTTCCTCGCCGTTATAAAAAATTGGCGTTTGTACCTCGCCAGCACCTTCTAAAGCTAATAGTTTTGCACCCTTCGGTCTCCAAACTTCAGGCTCTTTATCTTTTCCAACTGCTCCTGAAGCAATATATCCACCACCTAGGCAAGTGTAAATAAACGGGACTGGTTTACGCACAACTGGTAAGGCAAATCCGACCGCTGGATGAAATTTCACCTCTTTATAATAATCAAACAGCTTCGGAGAATAAAAAGCAGAACCTATTGTAATCTCTGAAACTGAATTATCTTTCTCAGTTGTTTTTATGCTTCCTGTTCCGCCTCCATTTACAAACCTTAGCTCAATACCAAGTTTTTGTATTGCTTTTACAATATATTCTCTTCTTTCTTTCACTTCTAGCACTGATTTCTGCTTTAAATACGAAATCACTTTACTTTTCAGCCATTGATTCGGTATATGGTCTCCCACCCCAGCAATTTGAGCTTCATAACCCATCACACCATCTAACATTAAATATGATGACCTTCTCACCTTTTCTACTACTTTCAACGCATCCTGCACATTTTTTACTGGGGATCTTTGTACACCAAAATGAAATTGAAAGAAACGACTACTCATATCAATATCCAAACAAACACGAAAACATCCTTTAGATTTCTCAGCAATTTTTTCTAAATACACAATATGCTCTTCACAATCCACCATACAAGTTATAATGAAACCTTTCTTTGTTAGCAAACTAATTTCACACAAAGCTCTTTCATCATAAGCAGGATATCCGAGCAATAAATCATTAAATCCTTGTTCTATTAAAAATAAAACCTCTCTAGGTGAAAAGCACATAATACCTTGAAATCGATCATTTGCAGCTAAAATCTTTTGCATAATCGGAACAGAACGTAACGATTTACTCGCTATACGAATCTTCTTATTTCCACTTAACTCTATAATCGATTGAATATTTCTATCTAAAGCCACTTCATCCAAAAATGCACACGGTAATGGAACTTCTTTAAAAATTCCTCGATCCACATTTTTCTCTCCTCTTTTCAATATGTCTTATACATATTGGAAAGAAAGTATGATTTTCCTGTTTGCAAATAAAAAAAGTTTCTTCTTTACGAAGAAACTTTTTGAAACTACTTCATAGAAATAGTCGCCTCTACTGGATAATGATCAGAGTAATCATTATACGTATATTTTTGGAACCACGATGTAACAGTCCATTGTGGAGATTTCGGCTGTAACACCTTATTCTCTATATACGATGGGTTCGCATGGTCTTTGCTTGCAATAATATAATCTAAATATTCGGCAGGACTATCAGGGAAATTATATTTTGCAATACTGTTTGTCGTTGCATCCCAAGTCGCTGTATGTCCAGTATAAGATGGTACAGAAGCGTTCAATGTTTTAAACATAGATGCATACTCTGAATCATTATTGTTCTCTGCATTTATCTTATTTACGTTCATATCACCACCAATTAACACATACTCATTATTTGGTATATTTTTATTTTTAATAAAATCTTGAATTTCTTTTAATTGATTCGTACGTACAGATGCTGGTGAAGTTTTTCCGCACATACTATCTTCAGCCTGCAAATGCGTCCCAATCACGTGAACGAAACGATCATTTTTCTTAATTTTCGTGTATACAAATCCTTTATTCGATAAATTATCTGGCCCGCATCCTTTTGCAAATACATATTGAATCTTTTCAGCGATTGGCCATTTGCTCACAATCGCAACGCCACCATCTTCAGGAGTTGAAGATGAATAGTTCCCTAACGTTTTATCCCATTCGCTTCCACTACTACGACCTAATACTGCTGTTTGATTTGGATATTCTTTCTTCAAATTGCCTAATAAACGATCTGAGGCACTATTATCAAACACTTCATTTAATATAACAACATCTTGATTCTTTATATAATCTGCCGCCCCGATTAAATCAGCACGCTCAGTTTGTCCCCAGTTTGGATATAAGTTTGTTGATAGCATATATACATTATGCGTCATCACTTTTAATGTATCATTTTGATTTGTAGATGCTTCTGCTTGAGCTGAAGTTCCGCTATATAAAGCTCCTAAACCAACCCCTAAGCTAAGTACACCTTTTAGCAATTTACCTTTCACGTTTCATACCTCCATGTATTGTATAGTCATAAAAAGGCCAAATACTCTATTCTGAGATTTGACCTTTTTCAAATACTTAACGATTTCCGTACGTATCAAACCAAAGCTGAATGTATCCAGCAGTAACACGTTGTGCATCCATTAAACGCTTACCTGTCATTGGTGTAACTTCAGCGCGCCATTTATCTGCATATTCTTGTGATACAGCTGCTCTTACGAACCAATCTTTCGTATTATCATTTACAATGCCAGCGTAATCTTGTTTCGCAACTACTGCCGCTCCATGAATCCAATCTTCTGGATTTGTACCTTTCCAGTTCCAATATCCATTTCCATCCGTTACTTTATAATTATCTTTTATCGTATCTACAAAGTTTTCATATTTAGAATGGAATCCTTGTGGATACGAAAGGTTCGTAAAGTTTGCCGCATGCATCGGTTGGTTTACATCCCCTAAATAGTGAAGAGATAATCCTAAATAGAAGAATGCTTGTTTCATATCTTTATTTTTGTAAGACTCACCAGCTAATTTAAAATATTTAGCTCCAGTTTCCTTTGCCTGCTTTGCATACGGAATATAAGTTTTCCCATTGTCAGGGTCATAGAAATGTGAAGCAAATGTGCTATTATCATAATAAGGATTTTCATAGTCAGCAGCATAAATACCGTTCTCTAACTCAGTACGCCATTCATTTAATAGTGCAACTCGATCTTGTTTTACAAGTGTTGTATTACGAGACATAATATCAATTGCACGGTTTACAATCCATAAATGAGAATTCACGCCTTCTTTATGTTTATCTTCAGCAGACCAGCGCGGAATAACTCCAAATCTCTGTCCCCCATCATTTTCATGAGCAAATGCAACACTTTGTAATGGAGCAACTAATGTAATAGCTGCCGCTAAAGCAAGTACTTTCTTTTTCATATAAAATCCTCCATTTTATAATTGAATTATTGTAAACATTTTGTTAGGATCCTATGATGTCGTCCGGTTAACCTATGACTAGAATATCCCACCTTTCACGAAATTTCTATCACTAAATTAAAATATGCAAATGTTCATATCATTATAACTTTATACACAGTGAATATAATGAATGAATACACTTTCATTTTAATAAACTATTATTAAGGCTTGTCTAAACTAATGTAAAAAAAGAGTAAAGCATACACATGCTTTACTCTTTTTTTCTATTCGATAATATACTTGGCAATTGTACATTAACTGCCAACTTATGTATAAATCCAAACACTAATCCGATCCCTATAAATATGTATAATATCGTAAATATCTTTCCGAAGTCAGTTTTGGGACTAAATTGTCCATCACCGACAGTAGTCAGCGTCATAACGCTAAAATATAAAGCATCCAGAGGACGTAACCCCTCCACTGTACTATAAAAGATTGTACCAGATATTAATGTCAAAATTGTTAATACGAATAACACTTGAAATTCTTTATCTTTCCATGCTCGCAAACAAGCTTTTAGCATCCGTTTCAATGTCAACATAAATGAAAGCATTAGACTTCCCCTTCCAAACAAAATACCTTTAGTTACAGGAAAGTCTATCACCTTTCTGTACAGAAAAAAAGTAGCCCTCTTCTATTTCTAGAAAAGGGCTACTCTTTTCGATTCTATCTTATTTAGGTGAAACAAGAATTTTCACTTGTGTTTTATCTTTTACAAGTGCTTCAAATCCTTCTTCAACAACTTGATCCACTGTAATTTTTTTCGTAATTAATTTCTCTGCTTGAATTTGACCAGAGCTAATCAATTTAATAACAGCTGGGAAGATGTGACGGTATCCTAAAATACCAATAACTTCTTTTTCTTTTAATACTAAGTTATTTGGAGTAATTGTTGCGTCTTTTTCCCATACACTAACAATTACAGTTTGTCCTTCGAAGCTTGTACTTTCAATCGCTTGGCGTAGTACAACTTCAACACCTGTTACTTCAAAGCTAACATTTACACCTAAACCATTTGTTAAGTTACGAATTTCAGCTAACACATCTTGAGTTGCTGGATTTAATACATAATCCGCACCTGCTAATTTCGCTAACTCTTGACGTTCTTTAGAAAGTTCAACTGCAATAACAGGAGTTGCTCCTGCTGCTTTAGCTGCTTGGATAACAAGAAGTCCAATTGGACCGCAACCAAATACAGCTACAGCTTCCCCTTCTTTTAATTTACTTTGACGTACTGCATGAACTGCTACTGCTGCTGGTTCTACAAGCGCACCTTGTTCATACGTCATTTCATCTGGAATGTGATGAACCATATCTTCTGGTACTACTGTATATTCAGAGAAACCGCCGCCTTCTCCGCCAAGACCGTGGAAAACAAGTTGTTCACAAACATTGTAATGTCCATGTTTACAAGCTTCACATTTACCACAAGAATAAATTGGCTCTACAACAACGCGGTCTCCCACTTTATGAGATGTAACTCCTTCACCAATCTCTATTACCTCACCACTAAACTCATGACCTAAAATAACAGGTGCTTTCACATGTGTTAATGGATGTTCTTCTGTTGGAATAAAAATAGGCCCTGCTAAATATTCATGCAAGTCTGTCCCACAAATACCACACCATTTAACTTTGATTTTCACTGTTCCTGGTTTTACTGTTGGTTCTGGTACTTCTTCTACTCGTACATCACGTTGATTATGCCAAAGTAGTGCTTTCATTTTATACATCCCTCTCTATGTATATACTTAACCTGGTGAAGTTTACAATTCTATTATAATACTTCTATCCATATATTTCAAAAAAACAATCACGTTCCCACTAATTTTTTACAAATAACGTTCAATATTTTGTCACTTTGTACTTTTTTCCACATCTGTTAATTCAATTTCATTGCAGGTGAAATTAGCATTGTGCCATAATAGCATAGGAGAGGTGAATATCGCTTGAAATATTTTATTTACTTTATCGTTATCGTGGCATTTTTAGATACATTTTCACAATTACCTATTATGAGTACTTTCGCTCAAAGCCTTGGAGGAACTCCTCTTATTATCGGGCTAGTTGTCGGTATGTACTCATTCGCTAATATGATCGGTAATATTATTGCTGGAGCCGCTGTCGATAAATTTGGTGCAAAAAAAATCCTTTATATAAGCATGGGAATTACGAGTTTCATAGTCTTGTTATACACCGTTGTTCAAAGTGGTGAACAACTATTAGTTGTGCGCTTTATGCATGGATTTAGTGATGGCTTTTTAATTCCTGCCGCCTTTACATTTTTATCAAAACAAACAAATGCAAAAAGACAAGGAAAAGCAATGGCTCTATCTGGTGCGGCTGTTGGAACAGCCGCAATCGTAGGACCTGCTTTCAGCGGTATTATGAAAGCAACAGCTGGCGTAGAGTGGGTCTTTATTACTATTTCTATTTTAATGGCTCTTGGTACGATCGTATCTCTATTCTTCTTACCAAATAACGTATCAAGAAAAGATACATCAAGAACGCAAATGATGAACAAAGAAGATATGGTTGAACTTTTAAAATCAGAACCGTTATTACAAGCATATATTGGTGCTTTCACATTAATGTTTTCACAAGGAATTGTCACTTATATGTTACCAGTAAAAGTTGAGGCATTAGCGCTTAAAGCATCCACAACAGGCATGATGTTAAGTGTATTCGGTATAACTGCTATCCTCTTCTTCTTGCTTCCAACAAATCGTATTTACGATCGATTTAATCGTTCGAAACTAATGCTAATCGGAATTGCAGTTATGGCATTCGCATTATCTTTACTCGGATTATTTGCTACAAAAGGTATGCTCTTTATCGTAATGATGATTTATGGAATTGGATTCGCAATCCTCTTTCCGTCTATTAACGCTTTACTCGTTGAAAATACTACAGACGATAATCGCGGAAAGGCATTCGGATTATTTTATGCCTTCTTCTCATTAGGAGTTGTTGCTGGCTCCTTTACAGTCGGCGCAATCGGAGCATCACCTAGCATCAGCTTCATTATCGGGACAGCATTTTTATTAACATTTGCTGGGATGATTTATGTAAGAAGCAAAGTAAAAAAGACAATGATGGGATAATCCATCGTTGTCTTTTTTTAATGATAAACCCCTATTCAACTTTTAACTTTCAACAAGCCGTATTTAATAAACAATATGGCATTATATTTTTCATAGAGATAATACAATGGATAACAAAATAAGAAGAAAATAAGTACAGTTGGTACACCGTCTATAATAGAAAAATATTTTACTAGTAATTCCTTAATACTCTCTCCAATCATAATAAATAGTGGAATGATACAAATTGCCACTAATATTAAACATGGTGTGATCCTCATTTCTTTTAATTTCACCTTACAATGTGGACACCTGAATGAAAAAGGATGCGGGAGATCCATAATATGTTGCGCAGTAATATCCCCTTCACACTGTGGACATTCAATTACTTCTTTCATTTAACTCACTCCTTTCTATTCATAAAAAAGAGCACTATCCTGAACTGCACCCCAATTGTTAGACACAGTCTAACAATTGGAGGTGCAGTTTTTCTATGGCTAAATTTACAGCTGATGAAAAAATACAAATCGTTCTACGTTATTTGAACGGAAATGAAAGTTATCGAGAAATGGGTAGATCGCTCGGTATAAGTGACACAATCATTTTGAATTGGGTAAACCAATATAAACAGAATGGTCTGGAAGCTTTTCTAAAACGATGTACAAATTACACACAACAATTTAAACTAGACGTACTAAACTTTATGATTGAAAACGGTATGTCCTTATTTGAGACGGCAGCTATCTTTAATATTCCTGCCCCTTCAACGATTTCTGTTTGGAAAAAACAGCTCGAAACACAAGGAATTGATGCCCTTCAATCTAAGAAAAAGGGGCGTCCATCCATGAAAAAAGATTCAAATAAACAATTAAAACAACCTTTAGCTGAAGGGTCAGTCGAAGTACTTGAAGCACGCATTAAACAGCTTGAGATGGAAAATGAGTACTTAAAAAAGTTAAATGCCTTAGTTCAAAACAAGGAAAAATCACAAAACAAGACAAAGCGCAAGTAGTCTATGAATTAAGGCATAAATATTCGGTCAAGGCACTCGTGGAGCTAGCTACTATTCCTCGAAGCACGTATTATGATTTAGTAAAGAAAATGAATCGTCCAGATGTAGATGCCGATTTGAAAGCTGAGATTA
>NZ_JBMOWC010000032.1:0-49992 GCF_049310765.1 Bacillus sp. PSXD-155
CTATACTATCTACAATTTTGAAATAATTTGACGAATTGTAAGATTTATTTCATAAAAACCATTTCTCCTTTAAAGAAAACACACACTATACCAACTGTTTTCTTTTCCGATAATGAAATTTATAGGATAATCATAGTATTATATATCATAATAAAACTTTAATTAGTAAAGGTTTTATCCCCCCGCTAATTATTAACCCTCACTACTCGGGCTACCCATTAATGCGGAATTTTATTGGAATAAAAAGAGGAGGCATATTTGTGAGAAATATAATAGATGATCCAATACAAAAAAATATAGAGCCATACTATGCTTTTATTCAATTCGTTTCAATGATAACATTACAAAAAGTATCAGCTATTGAAATACGTAAAAATGAATTAAAAAATCAGATGAAAAATGCTGGACAAAAAAACCCTTATTACGTATAAAAAAGGTGAACAGGTTATATTCCTGTTCACCTTTTATCAAATTATTTTATTTATAAATTTTCACACGGTTTTCTAACGGTTGGAATTCTTTTTCACCAGCATGTACTACCGGTTTACCAAATGGCATTTGCGCAGTGAGCTTCCAATTTGCTGGAACATCCCACTCTTTTCTCACTTCTTCATCAATTAGCGGATTGTAATGCTGCAACGTAGCACCAAACCCTTCAATTTCTAAAGCTGTCCAAATTGCAAATTGTAACATTCCTGATGATTGCTGAGACCAAGTTGGGAAATTATCTTTATATAATGCAAAGTTTGCTTGAAGGCCTTCCACAACTTCACTGTCTTCAAAATATAAAACCGTTCCATAACCACTTTTAAATGCATTCATTTTTTCTTCAGTAGGTGCAAAGTTATTTTCAGGTACAATTTTTCTTAATGTTTCTTTCGTAATATCCCATAATTTATCATGTTGTTCTCCTAATAAAACAACAACGCGAGCACTTTGAGAATTAAAAGCTGAAGGTGTATGTTTTACAGCATGATAAATCACTTCTTGAATTTTTTCATCAGAAACTACTTGCTCTTTACTAATTGCATAAATAGATCTTCTGTCTTCAATTGCTGAGTAAAAATCTTTTGCCATCATAATTCCCTCCAATTTTCAATTGAGGCTATTTCATATGTATATGTCATATTACGCCCCTCAAACTTATTATTAATAAGCTTATAACTTTATAATATCACAGCAACAAATAAACTCAAATGATAACACTTGTATTTAGAATCTTTTTCCTTTTTAAAGTTAAAATAAAAAGACCGTTTGTTGTTATCTAAAATTAGTAACAACAAACAGTCTTACTTATGTAGCGATCTAGATTCGTATTTTACTTACTTAATTAACTAATCCAAATGCATACGACATTAACTTATTTGTCTCTGTAAAACGTTTTGTTTTACTTGATGTCCCCATGACTACTGTAATAATTCTGTTATCACCTTGCTTGGCAGTCCCAGTAAAACAATATCCTGCACTATCTGTAAATCCTGTTTTTAGTCCGTCCATTCCTTCTATATATAAACTTTTATTATTTTTGTTTAACATGTCGTTTGTGCTTATAACATTAATATTATTAAATGCTAGCTGACTTTGACGCAAGTGAGTCACTTCTAATATTTCCGGATAATCTTTTATAAGATGATACGCCAATTGTGCTACATCAGCAGCCGTCATTTTTGTTTCACTTCCATCTGGCTCTTGTAATCCAGAAGCATTTGCAAATTTAGCATGTTCCGACATTTTTAACTGTTTCGCTTTTGCATCCATAAGCTGAACGAAATCTTTCTCCGATTTTGCCATATGTTCTGCTAAAGCCACAGCTGAATTATTAGCTGACTCAATCATTAATGCATGATATAAATCTTTAACAGTTAATGTGTCATTAACTTGTACTGGGATTCTCGCTCCCTCTGTTTGTGCCGCCTTCGCACTCATTTTAACTGGATCTTCCCAGCGAACTTTCCCGTTATGTATACTCTCTAGTAGGAGATACGCTGTCATCATCTTAGACATACTAGCCGGTGCAAAAGCTTCATTTTCATTATATTGATAAATAATATCTCCATCACTCGCATCGATAATCATAGCCGCTTTTGCGTTAATTTCTGGTGGGATGTACTTTGGCGGGACTACTTTTTCAGTAAATCCTGCTTTAGGTAGTTCTGCCACTTGCAAAGGTTGTCCTTCTACATTCGCTACGCTCTTTTGATTTCCTTGGAATAAGAACCAACATATCCCTAAAATAATGACTAATAGGACTGTCATCCTTCCCCATTTTAACCGATTCATTTCAAAACTCCTTTAGCAAACCTTTTATACACTCACATTTAACCTTAACAACAATTCCTTTATACAGTCAAGGTAAAAAGTATATTTATTCATATACAGGAATTATTATTTTAATTTGTTTATGTTACACTTATAATACTGAAATATAAGAATATTCAACAATAAAATCTTGTAAATAAACTATTTAATAGAAGGGATTCATACAAATGCTACTTCCAAAATCATTAAAATATGGAGACACAATTGGGATCTACTCCCCTTCTTCACCAGTAACCTACACTTCTCCAAAAAGATTTGAACGAGCAAAATCTTACTTTCAACAGAAAGGGTTTCGTATATTAGAAGGTTCATTAACAGGTCGATATGATTTTTATCGTTCTGGTAGTATACAAGAGCGTGCTGATGAACTAAATGCCTTGATAAGAAACCCTAATATTTCTTGTATTATGTCAACAATTGGTGGGATGAATTCAAATTCAATATTACCTTATATTGATTATGACGCTTTTCTAAATAACCCTAAAATAATGATTGGATATTCAGATGCAACTGCTTTATTACTAGGAATTTATGCTAAAACAGGAATCCCTACATTTTATGGGCCCGCTCTCGTCCCTTCCTTTGGCGAATTTGAACCTTTTGTTAACTGCACATACAAATATTTTGCAGAAACTTTACTACATGATCAATCTCTTCCTTATCATATAAAACAACCATTATTTTGGTCAGATGAATTTATTAATTGGGAAGAAAAGACGAAGGAGAAAGAACTTCGACCAAACAATTGGATTTCAGTAATTGAAGGAAAAGCTACTGGGCGTATTATTGGCGGGAATTTAAACACGATACAAGGAATTTGGGCTAGCCCCTATATGCCACATATTCAAGAAGGCGATATTCTCTTTATTGAGGACAGTTCAAAAGATGCAGCTACTATCGAAAGAAGCTTTTCATTCCTTAAAATTAACGGTGTATTTGATAAAATTTCAGGTATCATTCTTGGAAAACATGAGCAATTTGATGATTGTGGTACAAATCGAAAACCTTTTGAAATACTGTTGGAAGTACTTCAAAATCAAAAAATTCCTTTTCTAGCTGACTTCGATTGTTGTCATACACATCCAATGATTACTATACCTTTCGGTGTTCAAGTAGAGTTGGATGCAACAAATAAAACGATACATATTGTAGAATCTTGGAAAAAATGAATGCATGGCTTCTATTGTTTTACAATAAAAGCCATGATACTATATAATTTGGAATGTGAAAGATTAAACAAAATATATTTCTATATCTATCATTAAAAAAACAGATATAAATAGATATTTATATGTAAAAGAGAGTGAATAAATGAAACCAACTATTAAAAATTATGTATTTTTACATGTAGCTTTTTTGATATATTCTATCATTATGGTTTACATGAAATGGGCAGCTCAATTTCCAATTGCTTCAATCTCATTTTTTGTTGCTTATTTCGGACTAGTTATACTTTTATTCGGATATGCAATTTTATGGCAACAAGTAATTAAACATTTCGAAATTTCAAAAGCATATTCACATCGAGGGATTATTATACTATGGTCAATGCTTTGGTCAGTATTTCTATTTGGAGATACAATTCAGTGGAATCATTTACTTGGTGCAGCTATTATTATCGTCGGAATTGTGGTGGTGACAAAAGATGAATAGTTATATGCTATTGTTTATTTTCGGGATAATTTTAGCAAATTACTCACAAATATTATTAAAAAAAGCTACTTTACAACAATACGATTCTAGAATAAAAGAATATGTGAATCCTTATGTTATTATCGGTTACTCTTTATTTGTACTTAATGCTGGATTAAATGTAATCGCCATGAAGGGCATGGAATTAAAACAAGCATCAGCATTAGAATCCTTAAGTTATATCATCATATTAATTTTCGGTTGGTATTTCCTAGGGGAAAAAATAACGAAACGTAAACTCATCGGCAACATGATTATTATCGTTGGTGTAATCGTTTATTGTATCCAATAACAAAAAGCTCCGTTTGTTACAAACGGAGCTTTTTGTTATTGACCTAAATTTTGCACCTTATCTTTCAAATCACGAACTTGATCTATCGTCTGCATGAGCTCTGAGTTTTTAAATTGCTCTACGTCCATTTTTCCTTCCTCTATCTTTTTCATAGACGTATCAATTAACGAATTTAGCTTTTCATTATATCCAACGATTTGTTGATGAAGATCCTTCGCTACATCTGGTGGCGTTAATTCATTGAAAGCTGGTATATCTTGTTTAATTTCATTCAGCTTCGTTTCTAATTCTTTTCGAGCTGTCCCATCGTTAATAGCTTTCTCTGCTAATGCCGGTGCTTCATTTGCAAATGCGCTTATTTCATTTACATAGTCTGTCGCCTTTTGAGCATAATCTATGGAGTTCTTTCCTTCCTCCACTATTGAACATCCCATTAAACCAATTGAAACTATAAATACTAATAAAATTGATTTTATTTTCATTTCAGACTCCCTTCGTCTTTATAATTGTCTATAATTTTCTCTATCATAACTTCTAGCTAAATTGCTTACAACCTTTTTCAAATAGCTATTTATACTCTTACATGCCCTATTATTGTTACAACATCTATTTCTATATGTACGCTTATAATATCTTCAATTATATCCATATATCCTTGTCCTATAGCTGCTCCATAGTGTAATGTAATCCCCTTCTTTTCATACACTGACTGTGGCACTGAAAAAATAAATCTCCTCAAGTTTCTTTCATCAGCTGGTTCCATAATTAAAACAATCCCATCCTCATCAAACATATACGCTCGCCCTCCAACTTTACATTCACTATGGCTCAGTATTGCCTTGGTCAGCAAAATTTAAAACATAATAAGTTAAGATACACTCTGCTCTATCATAAAGTGAAACTTTAATCAGCTCCCACCTAATTTCTTTGCTTTCGCTGAATTTTGAGGTGAAGTCTTACTGCCCGGCAAATAGCGAGATAAAAATAAAAAGCATTCATTCTTTTTTATTAAGAATGAATGCTTTTTAAAAAATCAATTTCCAACTCTAGCATCTTTTTTTGACGAGGTTTTACTTTCCTTACGGGAACTCCAGCGTAAATATACCAATCATCTAAACTCTCTTTTACCATACTCATCGCGCCGACTGCCGTACCTTCTCCTACAGTTACATTTGGAAAAATAATAGAATTAGCACCAATAATCACATGTTTTTTAAAAATAACTTTTCCTACTTTCACATTCCTATATTGATTCGGGACGGTTGGCCCCATTAATGTATTTCCACTGAAATCATCAAGTACTGCATATACGATTGTTTTAGCTGAAATGTTTGCAAAGTCATGCATTTCAATCCCAATTTCCCCTCCATATAACGCTGTATACGCCGAGATGTGCGAATAACTTCCAATTGTGATTTTACCACTTAAAATGCAAAAATCATCAATTCTTACATGATTGCCAACTGATATAGCACTCGGATTATATATACTTGCTTTTTTACTAACCAATACATTTTTCCCAACAGATAAAAATCCAATTTTCTTTAGTTCTTCTTGACTATAAAAACTATTCATCTACCGACACCACCTTCTGCTCTAAACAGATTACAATTTGCTCTACTAGTTCTTTCGTCATTCCTTCCCATAAAGGTAAACTTACGATTCGTTTTGCTATTTTATTCGTTTTTGTTAAATCTGTAGACTTATAGTTTTTAAAAAGAACTTGTTGGTGGCAAGATGGTGAAAAGTATAATCTAGCTTCTATTTTCTGTTTTTTCAGTTCTTCTATTACTTGTATGTTGCGAACTTCTTCTGGACAAATGATAGGCATAAATTGGTGAATAACTGCTTCTGTCTTTTGGACTTTCCACCCTTTTTTCATTAACCCAGTATTTTGTAACAACTGTTTATACCATTCAGAAATACGGGTGCGTTCTTTTAATTTTTGATCCCACTTTTTTATAGTCGCAATCCCAATAGCTGCTGCGTATTCAGACATTTTACAATTAAACCCCATCATCGTGCATTCACGATTTTTATCAAATCCGAAATTCCCCATTCTTTTAATACGTTGTATATCTTCTTCGTTTTTACTATATATGAGCCCTCCTTCACCAATTCCGAACGGCTTTGTTGCATGAAAGCTATATACGATCATTCCACTAAAATCTTGACCGTAATGCATCCCTCCATTCATTAATCCAAATCCCGGCGCCGCATCTACGACAACCGGAATCCCCTTCTTCTCTAATTCTTCATATTCTTCTAAGTTCATCCATGATCCAAAGGTGGCGTACGGGACAACAATCGCAACCTCTTCTTTTAATTCTTCTATCTTATCCAAAAGTACCGTTTTATCCATATACCAATCATCTATTGAAATATCAATAAAGTAAGGTTCCAATCCACACCAAATAGCGGCTAAGGCAGTCGCAGGGAATGTAAAGCTAGGCATGAGAGCATACTTTCCCTTTCTTCTTTTCTTTAGTTGAATAGCCGCCATTAACCCTAACGTTGCGTTTGCTACTGTTGTAACAGCTCCCCTGTTTTGAAAAAACGCTGACATAATTGTTTCCTCAAAACGTTGATTTATAGGTCCATAATTCGTATATATGTGAGATGTATCAATTTCCTTCAATTCGTCCAAATACTCACTTACAGGTACAGTTGAAGCACGTAAAAAAGGAATATTCTCCATATCTATCTATTCCTTCCTATCATTTTCGGACAATATAGAGCATATCTGTTTCAGATAATCCAAATTTCCTAGCACTTTTCATTCCTTGTTTTTCCGCTATGTTATATAATTCTACCTTAAATCCTGCATTCATTAATCGTTGAATAAATCCCGATTGATTATAAATTCTCACATGATCTTCTTGACCAAAAGCTAGTTTCCTCAATTGTGGTGTTACAATTAATTCATTCTCTACAATAAAATCTACATTCATTACGATTGGTACTTGAATAATTCCCCATCCATTTGGCTTTAACACTCTATATAACTCTCGCATTGCTTTGTCATCATCAGGAACGTGTTCTAACACATGACTACATAATATTACATCAAAAGTATTACTATCATATGTAATCCTTGTAACATCAATTTCCTTCATTAATGGATCCTTTGGTTCTAAGTCACCACATACATACGTAATATTTTTATACTCGTTAAACCAATCTCTTAACTTCGCTTCAGGTGCAATATGAAGCATTGTATAGTTTCTATTTAACAAGTCCGTTTCCGTTTCAATGTACGCACGATACAATCTTTCACGATCCATCGAATTACAAACTGGACATATCCCTGTATCTTTATTCCACATCTCAAATTTATATTTCGGAAAATCATAATGTGCTGGCCAAGGTGAAAATTTTTCAAATTGTTGATTGCAATATTGACAATAACAAGATTCTTTCTCGAACATATGAGCAACTAACTTGTTTAATCCTTTTTTTATCTTTTCATTATAAATTTGATCTAGTTCGCCATTTCTTACTGCATCCTTAACTATAAATCCTGCATTTTCTAAACAATAAGATAAACTCTCTTTATACTCACTTTCGGAACTTAAAAATCCACTATTATATGCATCTATAATTAATTCAACCCACTCTTCAATTGTCATTAAAATAAAATGCATTTGTTTTTGATTTTGTCCACTATGTTGTCTAAAATAACTAAGAGGTTCTTGTATATAAACTACTTTTCCTTTCCTCATCATATCTAGCCAAGTTGCAATGTCATTAATAGCAGAATAAGCCTTTCCTTTAAAATATCCAAACTTCCCGTCAAACAAATTCCGATTAAACAAAACAGTTGTCGGCTCACCAACTACATTTTTCAAGTTTTTTAACATATAATTCCCTAATTCTTTTCCTTCAAAAAGTGTAGTTTCTTTCGCGATTTTCATATTTAATGTTGAAGGTGGTAATATCTCTCCATTCTCATCAATCAGTTCACGATATGACGTCACAAATGAAATATTTTCTAACGTCAAAAAGTATTGCATCATTCTCTCGATCTTTTCATGATGAAATAAATCATCATCTAATAAAAAGTTTATATAGTTCCCATCCGCAAGTTCTACACACTTATTAAAGTTTTCGGCAACTAACGGCGTTTCATTTTTAACATATGTAATACACTCATATTCACGTAAGTACGGTTGAATCATAGCATTGACTTCATTATTTGTACTGTCGTCAGAAATAATAATTTCTATATTTTCATATGTTTGATTCAGAGCACTGTTGAGCGCTAATTCCAAGTAATAAGGTCTATTGTACGCAGGAATAAGTATACTTACTTTCGGTAAAGAAGAATTATTATTTATATGTTGTTTTTTCTTTTCTATGTTTATTTTCTTCGCTCTAATTTTTTGGTAATAGTCTAATGTATATAATATGGATGATGGAACTATCCTTCTTGCATAATCTAGAAAATTAGTTACCGCTTTGTCTAACTCTTTTTCGGTGGATAAGAAACCATATTGTTCTCCTGCTATAATACTGTGTGAAAAATCTTCTAACCCATCCATCATTTTATTAGATTCATTTAACTGTTGATCTGGATGTAATCGAAAGTAACTAAGTGTTTCTGCTATATATACTGCTTTTCCTTTACTTAATAAAGATAACCATGAAGCTATATCTACGTTACATAAATACCGCCTCTTATCAAAAATCCCATACGGTTCTTGCAAATCATTTTTACGAAATAAAACTGTTGTCGGTTCTCCAATATAATTTTTTTGATCCACAATTACCTTATTTCCTAATTCTGTCCCCTCTATAATCGTATCCTCTTCAAATAAACGGACAGTTGAATAAATATGTCGTAGTTCTTTCCCTTTATCATCAATTACTTGACGATGAGATGTTACTAGCTTAATTTCATTATCTAGATCATTGAAAAAGTACTTCATCATCTTTTCAATTTTATTCACATGAAATATATCATCATCCATTAAAAAATTTATATACTCACCATTCGCTTCATGAAATAACATTAACGCATTTTCAAACTGTCCGAGAGTTGATCTGTTTTTTATATAAATAATATTTGAATGATTACATAAATATTTTTGTAACATCTTTTCTGTTTCGTCATTCGTGCTGTCATCTCCAACTATAATTTCTATATTAGGGTACGTTTGTTCTAACACACTACATAAAGCCTTTTCAAAGTAGTGAGGACGATTATACGTAGGAATTAATACACTTACCAATGGAAGTTGCTCTACCACCTCTTCAGTTCTTTCAATACGAGTTCTCATTTTAACTCTCTCACCTCTTCGCATACTATTTATATACGCGACACAAAAATCACATTACTTTAACTGTATGGAGCCTATATACTTTTATGCAAACACGAAACAAAATATCATACTTTTCGTTCCTGAATAAACATATTTAATAACGCGGACATTTTATTTGCACCTTTTTTATTCATATGATCACTATCATAAAAATCATCCTCACAAAATAATGGCGAATCAAATAGATCTATGATTTGAAAAGAATATTGAGTTTGAAACTCATTTATAACTTTATAAAAATCTTCTTTTAATTTCTTACTACTACAATTGAAATAATGTGAAGTAACGGGGAACACAACAATTAATGGCTTTATATCGTTTTTCAACAGTAATTCTAAATATTTCTTAAAAATCATTTTATTTTCAACTAAAGTATGAGGATACACCAATTTAGCATGTGAAGCTGCTCTTATTTTCCCGTGTTCTTCAAAAGGAATGTGAAGTGGAATGATATTCCATTCAGCGTTTATCCAAGGCAGTATCAATGATTCATCTTTTAGTTCGTCTAATAAAATATATTCAAAATGCAAATTAAAAATAGAAAGAAGTGGTTTCGGAGTATTTAGATGTAAGAATCCATCAGTGGGTAGAGGAGAATGAACTACAGTATGATGACCATCTTGAAACAATGGATAATATACTTTGTGAATTCTATATGCTTCAGAGGATAACGACATGTCAAAGTAAAACGAGAAATAGGCTATTCCTATTAAACAATATTGAAATGAATGAGTGTTTGATAGAATTTGTGACGCTATTAAATAATCATAGTATAGATCTTGAGATGGAAGTGTTAATTTTATTGACTTTTTTGAGAGGAGCTCCGTACTTATGCCACAATGTGGATAAGACAAACCGGTAGCAAACAATTCATACGTCGGATCACTCTTTGCTTTTTTTATAGAAATGTATAAAGACATAAGATCCGGATTTATTTGATAGATAGAAATTAATTTATCCTTCCATTCATACATGTATTTTGTTAAATTAATAATTTTTGAACTTTGCACGCCCCTATTTATCAAGTCATTTGTAAGTTTTTCTGCGTCCACTCTCCAAATGACTATATATTGAAAAGAATTTTCTATTCGAACAACATCTGAAACGTCTATAACATGAACTATTGTTTTACATTTATTTTTGTCTAATGTATTTCGAATCCTATCCCCTGATAATTCATCACTTAAAACAATGATTTTATATTGCTCCTTCATGCACATCCCTCCATTATATGTATAATATGAAATTCATTTTTAATTCGTAACAATCATATACACCTGCAATCTAACAAAAAAATAGCTTCACCATTAGGCGTAGCTATTTTTACAATTATTGCTTATTCAAATTATATTCCTTTATCTAACTCATAAAGTTTACGATACTTTTCATTTTCTTTCAGAAGTTGTTTATGACTACCTTGCATGACAATTTGGCCACGATCAAGGAATATAACTTCGTCTACATGTTCTATTCCTACAAGATGGTGCGTAATCCAAATAACCGTCTTTTCTTCCGTTGCAGAAAACATAGTTTCAATTAAAGACAATTCTGTTTTTGGATCTAAACCGATAGTCGGTTCATCAAGTACAATAATTGGTGTTTCTTGCATAAGAGTTCTAGCAAAAGCAACTCTTTGTCTTTCCCCACCAGAAAACCGCTTTCCCATTTCATGCATTTTTGTTTGTAATCCGTCTGGAAGAGAAGTAACATGTGAAGCTAGTTGTGCTTTCTCTAAAGCTTTCCATATCTCTTCATCCGTCGCCTCTGGTTTGCCAATTCGTACATTATTTCCAATTGTCGTATCAAACAAATGCGGCTTTTGATTTAATACAGAAATATATTTAGATAAAAGATTCGTATGAGCTCGTTCACCATTCAATACAACTTGGCCATTTACTGGGCTTAACGCCCCTGTTAACAATTTTAGTAAAGTAGATTTCCCTGTCCCACTTCTCCCTAAAATAGCAATTTTCTTCCCTGCTTTTATTTGTAATGATACATCTTTTAATACAATCTCATTACTATCTGGATAACTATACGATACGTGATTCAGTTCAATATCTACATGTTTTGGTTCAATATAATCTTTCTCTCCATGCAAATCCGTTTCATCATGTAAAACACTATCACTTTCTACGCCATTAAGACGATGGGTAGATTCTACGTACGACGGTATTCGATCGATGGCATCTGCAATAGGAATAAGCGCGTTCGTTACAGATAAAGTCATTAATACGAAAGCTGCGATAACTGTAGGAGCAATTTGTTCACTTGCCGCTCCATTCCCAGTCCATATGATCATCGAAATAACTACAATACCTACTACTAATTGAATGATACTGTCCCGAATATGATACCAGCGTTTCACTCTCTTTTCGATTTTTAACAACTGATCATTTTGTTTTACATACTCATTAATAAATTCATCTTTACGACCACTTGCTTGCCAATCAGATAATCCAAAAACAGCATCTGTCAGTTGTTGATACAAACGGCTTCTGCCTTGCTTTAAAGTAACATGGTGTTTCTTCATCAAAAGTAATGATACAAATGGAAGAAGAAACACGATAATAGCTAACATACAACCTACAATAAGTGCAAACACAAGGTCAAATGCACCGATAACAAGTACGAAGATACTATAAACAACTAGCGCTAATATACTAGGAAATATTGTACGTAAATATAGGTTTTGCAAATGCTCTATATCTTCGGATAACACTCCTAACATATCACCCGTTTGAAATCGAGAACGGAAAAATAACGCCTGTGGTTCTACTATTCTATATAGCTTCGTTCTCATTTTTTCTAATATACGTAGTACGACATCATGTCCGACTAAGCGCTCTATATAATGAAACACAGCTTGCCCTATACTAAACGCTCTTGTTGCAACAATAGGAACATATACAGCCATTACATTTTCTGGTCTAAGGGCAGATTTTGAGATTAAATAACCTGAAATAAAAAGTAACATCGCTCCTGAACTAACTCCAAGAAGACCAAGGAAAATAGTTAAAGTCATTCTACCTTTATTTTGTTTTATATAAGGTTTAACCCAGTTACTCATTTCTCTCCCCTCTCTTCCCTATGAAAATGTAATGTCTCATTCTCTAAAAGTTCTTCATACGTCCCACTTTCTTTCATTTCCCCTTTATTTAAAATAAGGATATGGTCCATTTGTTTCATCCAATGTAGACGGTGAGTTGCTAAAAATACTAACTTTCCATTAAATAGACGTAACATCGCTTGCTTTATTTCAAATTCGGTTTCAATATCAAGATGTGCCGTAGGCTCATCTAATAAAATGATTGGTTTTTTACTTAAAAGCGCACGCGCCATAGCAACACGCTGTTCTTGTCCGCCACTTAGCATACGTCCACCTTCTCCAATTCTTTCGTGCATCCCATTTGGAAGTGATGTAACGAGTGAACGAAGGCCGACTTCATTAATAACTCTTTCAACTTCTTCATCTGTTGCATTTGTTTCATAAAAACGAATATTATCCTTTAATGAAAGCGGAAATATATAGGGTTGCTGCGGAATATAAGCAATATTTTTTTGCCAATCTTCACGAGTAGATCCATCAACTTCTACACCATTTACTAACATCTTTCCACTCGAAGGAGATAAAAAACCTGCTAATACGTCGATTAACGTCGATTTCCCTGCACCACTTTCACCAATAACACCAATAGCACCGTTACCTTCCCAAGTAAAATTAATCCCTTCTAATATAGCCTTTTCAGATTCAGCATTATTAACTTTGATATCTTGTAATTTCAAGCTACTAGAGGCATTCCATACTATATCTTCATTTAAATCTTTCTTTTGTATTCCTTTTTGTTGTTGCAAAATCTCTTCTATTTGCTCCATCGCAATTTGTCCATCTAATGTCGCATGATAATTTGCTCCCACTTGTTTAATCGGCAGAAAATATTCCGGAGCTAAAATCAAAATTGTAAGGGCTGGTAATAGTATAATCGTTTCATCTATTAAACGTATCCCTAATCCAACTGCCACAAACGCGATTGATAAACTCGTAAAGAAATCTAATGCAAAAGAAGAAAGAAAAGCAACTCGCAAAGTACGCATCGTTGCTTTTCTATATCTTTTACTTACTTTTTCAATCTTTCCTTCGTGCTGTTCACTTTTCCCTAAATACTTTAATGTTTCTAAACCTTTTAACGTATCTACAAAATGGTTCGAAAGTACACGATATATCTCATACTGACTATCTGCCATTTTTTGCGCTGCTAATCCGAGAAGAATCATAAATATAATCACGATAGGAATCGTTACAACTAAAATGATTCCAGACTCAATATCTAGCGTAAAAACATATAGTACAATTAGACCTGGAACGATACTACTTCTAATCATTTTAGGAATCGTTAATTCAATATATGTTTTAAATTTCTCAATCCCCTCAATTGATAAGGTAACCAGATGACCCGTTCCAACAGTTTGAACATACCTTGGACCTAATGTGAAATATGCCTCTATCAATTGTTTTCTTAGTAACGACCCTGTTTTTTCGGCAAAACGTTCCACTAATATTTGTGATGTTCGAACTACTATGTTACGCGCTGCAAACGCGATACCAAAATAAACAATTTCACTTAATATTGTTTGTACTGTCTCTCCATGAAATAAAAACGTAATAGCTCGTGCTAAAAAGATTGTTTGCGCAATAATACTAAAAGCTTCTAAAATACTAATAATCGTTAACGCTACATATAAAATACGGCTACCGGGATAAGACGGAAGTCCTCTTTTTCTTTTCATTAGTACTCCAAATCGTTGTCTGACTTAACAGGTTGTCTAAATACATAATAACTCCATATTTGACTTCCGATAACGAAAGGCAAAATAGCAATCGCAAAGTAAGTCATAAGTTTTAATGCATAAGCTCCTGATGCTGCGTTGTAAATTGTCAAATCATTCATTGCTCCTAAAGAGCTAATCATAACACGTGGGAACATACCGATAAATACACTCGCACTTAGTAAAATGATTGTTAAACTCGTCATAAAGAAAGCCCAACCATCTCTTCTTCTTTTATTTAATAACGTGGACACTAATAGTGCTACAAAAGCTCCGATTGGTACCATAATCCATTCTGTTCCATGAGCAGTGAAAATGTCGGTTTTCCATAACCCCACACCAGCAAAAACAAGAAGTGTAATTAATGAAAATGGTGCAATTTTTATTGCAGCATTTCGTGCACGTTCTCTCAATTTACCAGTTGTACGTATCGTAAGAAATTGTAATCCGTGAACAATACATAGTAGGAGAAACATTACTCCCCCAAGTAACGCAAATGGATGAAGTAATTGCAGGAATCCACCTACAACATTTTTACTCTCATCAATAGGTACACCTACCATAAAGTTTGCAATCGCAACTCCCCAAAGGATAGGAGGTAACATACTTCCAATAAACATCCCCCAATCCCACGCACTCTTCCATTTATGATTATCTATTTTCGCACGAAATTTAAAGGAAACACCTCTTAAAATTAAAGCAAGAAGCATAAATACAAACGGAATATAAAAACCACTAAATAAAGTTGCATACCAGTGCGGAAATGCCGCAAACATGGCTCCACCAGCACAAACAAGCCATACTTCATTCGCGTGCCAGAACGGTCCTATTGTATTTAAGTAAACTCGTTTTTCAAAATCATTGTTTCCTAAAAACCTCGAAACCATTCCTACCCCAAAGTCGAAACCTTCCAGTACGAAGAATCCAACAAATAAGATTGCAATAACTAAAAACCATAACTCATTAAGAGATAACATACTCTTCCTCCTTATCAAATGGATCATGGCTTTGATAATCCTTTTTCGTTTTCTTATTCTTGTGGCCCTTAATGGTACGAACAAATAAGTACACACAAATTCCACCCATAATTAAATACATTGATGTGAATGAAATAAGTGAGAATAATACTTCACCGAATGTTACATTTGGTGATACAGCATCTTCTGTTTTCATTACACCAAATACAACCCAAGGTTGACGACCCATTTCAGTCATAATCCACCCTACTGTATTACCGATGAATGGAAGAGAAATTGCATACACCATTAATTTTAAATACCACGTTTTTTCAGCTAAACGATCTTTTCTTGATAAGAACCATCCGTAAGCTCCTAGAAGAAGCATGAATGTTCCACTCATTACCATCGCTCTAAAACTCCAAAACATTGTATGCACTGGAGGAATATAATCTCCAGGTCCATATTTTTCTTCATATTGTTTTTGAATTTGATTCATCCCTTCAACTTGACCGCTAAACTTATCATACGATAATAGACTTAGCATATAAGGGATTTGAATTTCAAACGAATTTTCTTTCTTCTCTGTATCAATTTTCGAAAATACTGTAAATGGCGCTGGATCCTCACTTGTATTCCATAGCGCTTCAGCTGCCGCCATCTTCATTGGATGTGTCTTAATTAATTGTTGCGCTTGTGCATGACCGAAGAATAATACAAGCGCCGTTGTAATTGTTCCAACAATGATAGAAATGCGGAAAGATTTTTTAAATACTACAGTTTCTTGTCCTTTTGTAATTTTCCATGCACTTACACCCGCAATAAAGAATGCACCTGTTGCAATTGCTGCTGTAATTGTATGCGGGAATTGTACCCATAGTTGTGGGTTTTGAATAATGGCTAAGAAATCATTCATTTGTGCACGACCATCAGCTGCCATTTCATACCCGACAGGTGACTGCATAAATGCACTTGCAGTTAAAATCCAGAATGCTGATAACATCGTTCCAATTGAAAGGAGCCAAATACACATTAAGTGAATTCGCTTCGGTAATTTATCCTCACCGAATACCCATAAACCTAGGAATGTAGACTCAATGAAAAATGCCAGTAATCCTTCAATTGCAAGCGAGGGACCAAATACATCACCTACAAAACGTGAATACGTTGACCAGTTCATACCAAACTGAAATTCTTGTAAAATACCTGTTACTACACCTACTGCAAAGTTAATAAGGAATAATTGCGTCCAAAACTTTGCCATCTTCTTATATACTTCTTGCCCTTTTACCACATACAACGTTTGCATGATCGCAATAATAAAAGCTAAACCAATTGACAGCGGAACAAAAAAGTAATGGAAAATCGTTGTTGATGCGAACTGTATTCGTGCCAATTCGAGCGTTTCCATACTAAAATCACTTCCTTCATAGTTTTTATAATAAAAGTTAATTGAGCAATCTTATCAAACTCAATTATTAAGAAATACGAAAAGACAAAAACATTTTGTATGTATTGTCGAAAAATATGAAGTTTCAGTTTTTCAAACTATTGTAATGCTATTTTTTACCTTTTCACTATTTCTGTAGTGTTTTATTCGTTAATCGAATTGTATAATATACCTGCATAGTAAATTCAGGTTATTTTTGACGTATTATTGACATCATTTTGTCTGAAATATGTCTTTTGTCATTTTTTTGAATCAGATTTTTTTCATTAGCAAAATGTGTTTTTTCAATATACGGCTTACTTTTATATCTATAAAACAATCGTTTTTTCTTCATACACTTGACTTTCAACCGAAAAAATGTCCTCGAAACTACCCTCGATAAATGCTTATTTTTTGTCAAGAGAAAAATGTATTTTCAAAATTCAAACTCGAAATAATGTTATTCAAAAATAGAAAATAACTTCCCTCTCCCTCGACTAAAAGTTCATTTTTTTGTCATTTTTCCATAACAAATAAAAAAACTGAGAGTCAATTAGACTCCCAGTTTTTTTATTTATTTTGCTGTATGTTTTCTAACGGCTGGTAATATTTCAGTAGCAATTAATTCAATATTTTTCTCAATTTTATCAAATGGTACACCGCCAAAATCAATTTGTGCCATAAAGCGTTGTTGGCCAAACAATTCATATTGGTAAAGCATTTTCTCAATGATTTGTTGTGGGCTACCAATCATTAAAGCATCGCGGTAATCTATTGCATTTGTAAATTGCTGTTTCGGATACCCACCACCGCGCAGTGTAAGCATACCAGCATTAATGTGAGGGTAATATTCACTAAGTGCATCTTGTGAATTTTTTGCCGTATAAAATAAACTCGTTGTCGCAACTGGTAAACTAGCTGGATCAAATCCACTTTGCTGAGCAGCCTCGCGGTAAGCATCTACTGACACTTTAAAGTTAATTGCTGGACCACCAAGTGTTGTTATCATCATTGGCACACCTGCACGTCCTGCTTTAATTGCACTAGCTGGCGGTCCACCAACCGCACGCCAAATTGGCAGGTTATTATTTTTAGCTCTAGGGATAACTGAAGCATGCTCAAGTGGTGCTCTGAACTGCCCATTCCATGTTACATGTTCCTCTTTATTAATTTTTAATAAAAGATCCATCTTCTCTTCAAATAACTCTTCATAATCATTCACATCATAACCAAGTAAACTATATCCTCCAATACGAGATCCACGACCAGCTACGATTTCAGCACGACCATTAGAAATCAAGTCAATGGTAGCGAAATCCTCATATACTCGAACTGGGTCAGATGTACTTAATATCGTTGCGGAACTTGCAATTTTTATATTTTTCGTAGCTTGCGCGACCGCACCTAAAATAACTGTATGAGCTTGCGTTGTAAAATGCGTTTGATGACTTTCGCCTACAGCAAACACATCAAGCCCTGCCTCATCTGCTAACTTAGCTGTTTCAATTAGTTCGTGAATTCTTTTTTCTGGCGTAATTTTCTCCCCATTATGTGGATTTAAAACATGATCGCCAATTGAATATAACCCAAACTCAATTCCTTTTCTTGTATCTATACGGTATTTTTCCATAGTTACTCTCCCCTTTAATAATGTAGTATTAGTTTTTCTTCTAAAAACGTTGGTAAGTCAAGTATATCTCCGTATTACCTACCTCATCACTTGATTAGTCAATTGATGAGGTAAAAAAAATTACTCTTGCGGTAATTCTTTTTTTTCGCTATGCTTATGAACTTTCGTCATCAGCTCGTATAATATTTTCTGCTCTTCTTCATTTAATACATCATCAAAAAACGAAGATTGAAATGCAAGTTGCTCTGGCAATGCTCTCTCTAAAGCAGCTTCTCCTTGCTCTGTAAGACTAATTGTTTTCGTTTTCCAATCTTGTTTTCGTACAATATATCCTTCTTTTTCAAGACGAGTTAACATTCGAGAAATGCCACCTTGTGTAACAGTTACCTTTTCAGCTAACTCCATTTGTGTGAGTGGTTGATACGTACGTATTTGCAAAAGCACATCAAATTGAGCTGTCGTTAAATCAAAACGTTTTAAAAACTCATTTGACATTTGATTACTTTGGTTCGTAAATCGTATTAAACGTAACCATATTAATGATCCTATCGTATTATCACGCATGTTTCATCACTTCCTAGCGTTCATCTTACTATCACTTTACTACGCAAGTGATAAAAAAGCAAGATAAAATGTAATAAATATAGCGATAGAGTATTGCATAAATAATGATAAGTAAGAATTCATATAAACATGAATTCTTACTTATCATTATTCTTAACTTTTCATTTCATTCATTACTATATTTAAAGCTGCCATAGCTTTTGGCCAACCAACGTAAAAAGCCATATGTGTTATTAATGCAACCAATTCATTCTCCATAACCCCATTTTGTTTAGCTAGCTTCAGATGAAATTGTAATTGTTCTGTATTACCGAGACTGATTAGTGCTGACACAGTACACAAACTTCTTTCTCTTAATGTTAAAGTGGCATCCCGCCACACTTCCTCAAATAATATCTTTTCACTATAATGAGCAAATGCAGGTGACATTTCTCTCATTTTCTTTTTAATATGTACTTCAATAAGTTCATTTTTCATTTTTTTCTCCCTTTATTTTCACCATTTGTGCTATCCCTTGACCAAATGACCAGTTTTCAGCAGCTGTCTCATTTAGTGTAATAAAAATATCCGAAGTTTTAACGTCGGAATATTCCGTGATTTTTAAGGATACCGATTGATACAAATCTTTTTTCTGTTGCACCGTTCTTCCCGGTCCACATGTAATAGAAACATAAATCATATTCTCTGTTCTCTTTTCTCCTCTTTCCAACAAATAATATGGATTATATAAAAATTTGTTTTGTTGGTAAGGTAAGAACATTTGAAAATAATCATTTTCAGGGATGTTAAAATGTTCAATTAATGAAAGATGGATACATTCACCCATTTTTTCCAACTCTTCTTCATTTAATGTGTTTTCAGAATAATAAATCTTCACAAAAGGCATAGACTTTCATTCCTTTTCTTATTTTTAATATACAACAAAATTTCATCGTGAAATGTGTAAAATCTCATATACTGTAACACCCTTATTTACTACAATATCAGGCTTCTCTTCATAAAACTCAAACCTACTATATCCCCATTTATCCGGATTATAAACGATTACATTCCCTAAACACTTTTCGTTGTTTTGTACATCTTCATTCATCATGTTTAATTGAGTCCCAATCAACGTTTTACTTTGAGAAATACTTCCTGCATATTCAACAACATATCTACTTTTCTTAAATCCATCACTTAGATTAACCACTAATGGAACACCTATATGTATTTGTTGCCATCCAAAAGATTGTAAAATGTTATCGTAATACCCTTCAAAGATAAATTTATTCATCCCTTCATGACCATTCCAAATATATAAAGGTGCATAGCAGTTATAAAAATTCCCGTTTTTCTCCGTTTCCGTAATTAAATAAGCTTTAAAATTTAGTTCTTGGAAACCATCAGTTTTATAGCCATTATCCTTTACCCTTTTCTTAATAATCTCCATGTCATAATCCTTTGGAAGAATGACCTTATATTGCATTCCAATCATGTTTATCACTCACTTTCAATCTTATATACATTATGATAAATCGATAAGTGGCTAACGTAAAATAGGTATAAATTATGTTTGGTATCATTTATAATGATAGTGCATAAGGGGCTGAGATACTTGGAAATAAATGATCTTATTATATTCAAAACTGTAGCCAGTGAGGGTTCTATTAGTAAAGCTGCTAAAGAGTTAGGATATGTTCAACCGAACGTAACTGAGCGAATTAAAAAATTAGAACAAGAGTTAGAAACACCTTTACTACATAGAGATAACAAAGGTGTTTCCTTGTTACCTGCTGGTGACATTTTATTAGATTACACGAATAAAATATTAACTCTATTAGAAGAAGTAAAAGATGAAATTAAAACGAGTGGTTCTTCTTATATAATAGCGACGTCACAATCTATTTTGACAAATTATTTAAGTAAGCGTATTAAAGTAAATTTCAGAAATTATCAAATATATGTAGAAAGTAGTAGTCATTTGCAAAAATTACTGCAGCAACAAAAAGTTGATATGGTCATAACTTATGAGGATTATCCTGACGCATCGTTTAAAAAAGTGTTCACAACCTCAATTTCTGTAGGCTTATTAAAAGCGAAAGAAAAATGTACCATTGATTATTCAAAAGAAATTTTCTTCGTTAGCAATGACAAAAAGTGCCCTTTTAGGAATAAGACAATACAATTTCTAAAAGAAAATAATCTATCTCAGCAACAACTTCAACAGTTGGATTCTTATTCGCTTATGGAAGCGTTTATTGATGATGGAAAAGGAATAGCTTTTTTACCGATTAAAAATGATAAATTGGTACCAATTGAAGATGTTCCAATTGAGAAATTAGCTGTTCATTTTTTTACAAATCAAAACTCTTTTAAACAAATCCCTGATGAACTATTTGGTTAATAAAATGACTTTGATTACATACTTTTTTCAAAATAAAAATCCCTCTTTAACGAATATAAAAGAGGGATTTTTATTTTGTATACAATTGATTTTTCACACGTTTTGCTCCACTTCTGTACTTTTCTCCTTCTTATTCCTTTTAAAACTCTTCAATTTCTTAACCGTCCCAACCAATCCTTTCGGAAAAACGAGTAGCACGATAATATACAATAAACCTAGAATAATCGTCCATCTTTCAAAAATCGGATATTCCGTCGCTAGTTCTGATAAATAATATTTTAGTGATTCAATAATCCCAGACCCAGCAATAGCTCCAATTAATGTTCCGACTCCTCCAATCATTGTCATTAAGAGTGCATTTAGTGTCATTTCAATTGAAAATACAGTCGTATTGACAAAGCGTAATGTAATAACAAATAAACCACCGCTAATCGCAGCTACTACTCCTGCAACAATGCTAGCAATAATTTTATAATGAAGCACTTTATATCCTAGTGCTTCAACACGTTGCTCATTTTGTGAAATTGCTTTTAATACTTTTCCAATAGAAGATTTGGTGAAAAGACGTAAGAGAACAAAAATGATAAGTAAACATATAAGTGTTACATAATAAAACGTAAAACGATCACGGAATACGTCTGGTACACCAAATGTAAAACCATCTCCTCCGTGAGTGAGCCCACGCCATTTTTCAGCAAGGACGAAAAACAACTGTGAAATAGCAAGTGTTAACATCGCATAAAAATGACTTTTCAGCCGTAAAGAAAGTAAACCAATTATATAACTAACGATTGCTGAAATGATAATTGCAGCTACTATTCCAATTAAAAAGTTCGTTATTGATACGCCTTGTCGATCAAATAAAAGCGCTACCCCATATGCTCCTATCCCAAAGAACATACAATGACCGAACGATACAATTCCTGTATACCCAAGCAATACATCAAAACTCATTGCAAAAATAGCAAAGATGAAGATTTGAGTGAACAAAATTAACAGGCTCCGTGAATCATTTACGAACGGAAATACACTTAAACAAATGAGCATACATACTCCGAAGTATACTTTAATTCGGTCCGATGTGTTGTTCACCATTTCACCCCTTTTCACCAACAAGTCCAGTTGGCTTCACTATTAAGAAAAATAGTAACATTAACATATTAATTGCAAGTGATAAATCTGGTATAAAATACGCTGTAAAAGCACCAGCTAATCCAACAATTAAAGAAGCAATAGCTGAACCTTGTACGCTTCCTAATCCACCGATAATTACTACTATAAAAGCTAAAATTGCATACTGCATGCCCATCTCGGCGAAAATAACGCCCGAATACGGTGCTAATAAGAATCCTCCCAAAGCTGCCATCCCTGCTCCTAATAAAAAGACGAAAGAAAATATCGCTTTTACATTAATACCAAGCGCTTGAACCATTTCTTTATCCATTACACCTGCACGGATCATAAGACCTATCTTCGTCTTTTTGAGTAATAGTAGTAGTGCAATGTAAATAATTATCCCAATCAAAATAACAAATAGACGATATTTAATTAATATAATACCTCCGAATGTAAAACTTCCTTGTAACCATAACGGTAATTTTGCACTAATAGGGTTTGGCCCCCAAAATATTTTAATACACTCACTAAGAACGAGCATTCCTCCAAGCGTAACGAGCAGCTGTCGAACATGATTTCCATATACCGGTCTAATAAGAAACCTTTCTAAAATAAATCCTAGGAACATTCCCATGGCTACTGCTCCAACTAAAGCTAATATATAACTTCCTGTCATATTAAATAACCAAACACCTGTAAATGCTCCCCATGCAAATAAACCACCGTGTGCAAAGTTTAAAACGCTCATTAGACCGAAAATAAGTGAAAGACCTGATGCTAACAAAAAAATGAGCATCCCTGTTGAAATCCCATTTACAAATAAATTGATTAACACATCCATCCTTTTCACCTCGGATTCATGTTAAGAGATTCCTAAATATTTATGACACATTTCCTTATCCTTTTTTAATTCATTCATAAAACCGTTATGAACAATTCGTCCGTTATCCATAATGTAAAAATAATCGCCAATTTGACTAGCCATCATAAAATTTTGCTCAACAAGTAAAACTGTTGTTTTCTCTTTCATCTTCAAAATAGCTACCATTAATTTCTCCACCATTATCGGGGATAGCCCTTTGCTCGGTTCATCAATAAGTAATAATCCATCACTATTAATAAACGCTCTTGAAATAGCCAACATTTGCTTTTGCCCTCCGCTCAAGAGCCCACTTTTCTTATTCCAAAACTGCTTTAAATCCGGAAATAGTTCCAGCATCCACTCTATTTTCCCTTCTACTTCCTCACCTTTTCCCCTAGCAAGAGCGAATGTTTCTTCTACTGTCAAATCATGAAAAATACCTTGATTTTCTGGTACATACCCTATTCCTTTCCTTGAAATTAAATGTGTAGGTAATCCACTTACTTTTGCACTATCATAATAAATTTCACCATCTGCAATGCGGTGAAACCCCATCACTGAACGTAATGTCGTTGTTTTCCCTGCCCCATTTCTACCAAACAGTACAGTAATCGTCCCTTTCTCAACAGCAAGAGATACTCCTTGCAAAATATGAAACTGATCTAAATACGTTTCTATATTATTCACTTGTAATAGTGCCACTATATAATCCCCCTAAATAAGCACTTTGTACACGCTCATCTTTCATAATTTCTTCTGGCAATCCTTCAGCCAATAACTCTCCATGAAATAAAACGATAAGATGATCTGACAAACCTAGTATCATATCCATTTTGTGTTCGATAAGTACAATTGTGCTCTCTGGATGTTTCTTAATATTTTCAATCACTTGTAATATAGCAGGGACCTCTTCAACCGAAATACCTGCCGTCGGCTCATCAAGTAATAACACATCCGTTTTTAAAGCTAATAACATCGCAAGTTCTAGCTTTCTTTTCTCTCCATGTGCCAAATCTTTCGCTAATACGTTCTCTTTCTCGTGAAGTAATACTGTTTTTAAGAAACGTCTCGCCTCTCCAACTTGTTGCTTTAATTTTGCTGAACTCGGGAAAAAACTATAGTAATCTTGTACGAATGATTGAACACTTAAACGGACATTTTCAAGTACCGTTAATTCTGGGAATATGTTTGTAAGCTGAAAAGAGCGACCGATTCCTAAGCGTGTTCGATCTGAAATCGATAGTTTTGTAATATCTTGCCCTTTAAAATACACTTCACCTGTTGTGGGTGAAATCTGTCCACTTAGTAAATTAAATAATGTTGTCTTCCCCGCACCATTTGGCCCGATAATAGAAATGAGCTTTCCTTTTTGGACAGTTAAATTTACATCTTTAATAACATGATGTTCACCAAAAGATACGCTAAGATTTTTCGTCTCTAGCAAATGTGTCACGAAATCCCTCCCTTTAAAGCCGTGAGTATGAAAGAAATATGTATAAAGAGGGTCCCCCTCTTTATACAAAAACAACAGAAAATTCAGTCTATTTATTTTGAACTGGTGGTTCTGTTTCTTTCATCGTTAATTCTCGCTCTAACACTGGCACCGGATAATCAACACCGTCTTGCTTTTTCAATGTGATAGAATACAGTGTCTGCATCGCTTGGTGGTCCTTCTCTCTAAACTTCATCTTTCCTTTCGGTGTATCAAATTCCATTCCTTCCATTTTCTTAATCAAGGTATCTACATCTGTATCACCTTTTGTTTTCTTTAAGGCTTCTACAATAGAAATTGCTGCTGACATTCCTCCCGCTGTAAACAAATCTGGCACTGCACCATTAAAACGTTTTTTATGCTCTTCAACTAGCCAATCATTCACTTTATTTTTTGGAAGTGTGTGATAATATACAGAAAAACCTTGCATACCTACTAATGCATCCATTGTTTTTAATGCTGGTATATCTGGCGCACCTGTAGAAATTTTAATACCTTGCGCTTCCACATTCATATCTTTCAACTGTTTCCAAGGTGAATTTGCCCCTGCCCAAACGATAAATAAATAATCTGGTTTTGAACTAATGATATTTTGAATATTCGCTGTAAAATCTGTTGAATTTGTATCCGCGTATTGCTCATTCACAATGTTCGCACCTAATTTTTTCGCACCCGCTTTAAATGCAGCAATCCCTTCACGACCAAAAGCGTTATCTGGGGCAAATGTCGCAATCTTTACATCTTTTTTCGCAATTGCTGCTGCTCCTGCAATCGCATCTTGTGAGGAACTTCTTCCAGTTCTAAAAATATATTTATTCCAGTTCTTTCCGGTAATACTATCCGCAACTGCCGGTTCTACAACCATAATCTTTTCATATTCCCCGGCCAGTGGTAAAACCGCTAACGTATCACTTGAACTAGACGATCCAACTAAAAAATCAACTTTCTCTTCTTCTAATAACTTCGTAGCTTTTTTAACTGCTACATCCGCTTTCGTTTCTGTATCTTCTACAACAAACTTAATCTTTTTCCCATCTACTTTCCCAGTTCCACCAGTTGCATAATCTAACCCTAATTCAAATCCGTTCACTGTTTGTTTTCCATACGATTCTAGCGGTCCTGTTAAAGAAGCAAGGACTCCTACCTTAATCGTTTTTTCATCCTCTGTACTTGTTTTCTTTCCTGAACAAGCTGCCGTTATTAATAACGAACCTAAAACACAACCAGTAAACATTGTCTTTAGCCACTTACGTTTTTTCATCGACATTGTGATCCTCCCCATACTTTACTTTCTGATAGAATCAAACACGCCAAAATCCCCTGTCCGTAATCATGACTAACTAATTCGATAGATAATGGAAAACTCTTGTAGTACCCTCTACATTCGGCACAAATATATAATCACCTTCCTATGTAATGGAAACGGACATACAATCAATATATATTCTGCAATCCAATTGAAAATACTGTTTCATTTCAGTAATGACCATACAAAAAGACTAACTTATTTTTAAGTTAGTCTTTTCCCCTTAATTAGAGTTAAGTTCTACTTTCTCTAACCCTTCAGCCAATTGTTTCTTATCTAGTCCTTCTCCTATTACTACTAAGTTTGTCGGGAAACCGAAGTCTTGTTCTAATAAAGTTGGTACTCCGAACGAATATTGGAATAGGTGAGGGTATTTATCTCCATGGAATTTCACAAAACCTTTCACTCGATAAATACTATCTGGTAAATTCGAAAGCCATTCATATAATTTGTCTTGTTCAATCGGTTTCGTAAATTGATACGTCATCGTTTGTATATGTAAATGCTGTTTGACATGTAGTGTCTCATGTTCCTCATCATTTGGAAATTCTGCTTCCTCTATATCTTTTAAAGATATATTGCAATACTTTGTCTCATACATTTTCGCATGATCATTTATTGCCTCTACTTCTTCAAATACTGTGTTCTTATCTTCATCTGTTAGTAAATCTGCTTTATTAACAAGAATGTGACTACCAAATTTCAGTTGCTCATGCAATAGCTGTTGTACATTTGCACTTAATATACTTCGGTTTAACCACCTTACTGCATCTAAAACGACTACAATTGATTTTACTTCCAGAAAAGGAGCTAAAATTGGCGAGACACACGCGTCTAACACTTCAATTGGATGCGCAACACCTGTCGTTTCTATATAAATTACATCTGGTCTTTCTTGTTGGTATAACGAATGTAATTGTATTTCAAGCTCTTCTTTTAATGTACAACAAATACATCCTTTAAGAAGTTCTCTTAAAACATTCTCTTTTCCAATAATATCTGTATCTACCGAGTATTCACCAATTTCATTCATTAATACTGCAACTTTTCTATTCTTCTTTTTCTCTGCTAACAATAAATTTTGTAATAATGTTGATTTTCCACTACCTAAAAAACCACCTAATATATGAATCTCCACTTTATTCATTCAACCGACCATCCATTTCTTTACTTCAAATGTATTCAAAGCGTAATAATTACGATTTATATTTATCATTTTATTAAAAGAATGACCATTTGTAAATATAAGAGATTCACTGTTCATTTACTTCATATGCAACTCTTACTCCAGACTCAATTGCCCCTTGCATCCATCCATGTGTTAATGTCGTATGCTCTCCTGCAAAATGTACTTTTCCAGATGGTGGTGTAATATACGGAAATAACTCGAGCTCTTGGCCTGGTTCGAAAGCTGTAAATGCACCGCAAGAATACGGATTTTTACTCCAGCTAAAAGATGTTCCAGTGACAAACTCACTATAGACGATGTCACCGTATATTTCCGCTAAATTTTTTAATGCGTAACGAATACGATCTCTTTGCGGGAGACTATCCCATGTTAACGCCTCATCTGCCCACGTATAACTTGCTATTACGATAGCTGGTCCTGGAGTATGAATGCCATAACTCGGATAGTATGTAAACCGTATCGGTAAATCAGTAATAGATTTACCGCCACACTGTCCCGCTTTCTCCCAAAATCTACTTTTAAACTCTATTGCAATTTTAGTTGCAGCAATATAATTTAATTCACGAATTGCTCTTTTTTTAAAATAAGAGAATAAATAGTATGGCTGAACTTCTACAAATCTTAACGCTGAAAATGGAATTGTAATAATAGCAAAATCACTTGTTATTGTAAATTGCTCTAACGTTTGTTCATGATTTCCTTGTAACATTACTTTATTATCTTCTTGTATGATTTTATCAACCTTATACGGCATTAAAATATGTTCTCTTAATTGTGGTAAGAATGCATTCGATAACTTATCCATTCCACCAGTTACTTCATAATATTTCGTTGTTGAAGTAAAGAAAATCATTTCACGTAATACTTCAATTAAGGACATTCCCATATAAGCTTCCATATCAAGAAGTACCCCAATCATATCTATTGCACCATCTGAATAATACTCCATTAAAAATGAACCAAGTGAATACGTTTTATACTTTTTTTCAACAATAAGCCAGTTTTTATCAGGATCCTTCTTAATATAATTTAGTATTGGTTCTAATACCTCAATCATTAGCTCTTCTGCCGTTTTTCCTCTTTCTTTATCCAAAACCGGATATTCAAGTACACTTGGATCATTTTCAAACACATTCAATCTCGTTTGAATGTTATTCGTATAAATGATATCTGCAAAAGTTTTATTTATAAAAAGGTTTAAAGGTAGTTTAAATTTATGAATATACGCTAAGGTTAACTTATGGGTGTCAGGGATTCTCATCGGTCCCGCATTAAAATATAAACCCACACTAAATGGTTCCCGAATCGTATACACCCTGCCACCTATTCTGTTATTTGCTTCTATAATCGTTACTTCGTGCCCAGCCTCTTTTAATAAAGAACCTGCAACTAATCCAGAAATCCCTGCACCTGCAATCGTAATCCGTTTTGGGTTATTCTTTTTAACAAGCCCTGCATGAATAATATGAAGCATTTCTTCCATTGCTAATGGGTTCCCCATGCCATTTCCCCTTTTACAAAGGATTTTACTGAATTATATTCGGTTCACTGAATTCCTATGTTTTGTTCGCGGATTTGCACGGATACATTTTCAAATACTTGAATATCTTTTATAAAATGTAATAAACTAGATATGACTCTATAGAAGTAAGACGTATTATCTTACATAATAAAATCAATGAAATTGCGAGGAATTTTGAAATGAAAAAAGGTATTAACCGTGTTGTATTAGTAGGAACAGGAGCAGTTGGATGTAGTTATGCTTACTGCATGATTAACCAAGCCGTAGCTGAAGAATTTGTTTTAGTCGATGTAAATGAGGCAAAAGCTGAAGGGGAAGCAATGGATTTAAGTCATGCTGTTCCATTCGCACCAGCTCCAACTAGAGTATGGAAAGGCAGCTACGAAGATTGTAAAGATGCTGACCTTGTAGTTATTACAGCTGGATTACCACAAAAGCCAGGCGAAACACGTTTAGATTTAGTTGAGAAAAACGCTAAAATCTTTAAACAAATCGTTCGCAGTATTATGGATAGCGGATTTGATGGCATCTTCTTAATCGCAACAAACCCTGTAGATATTTTAACTTACGTAACTTGGAAAGAATCTGGTTTACCGAAAGAACGTGTAATCGGTTCTGGTACAACGCTTGATTCTGCTCGTTTCCGCTATATGTTAGGTGAGTACTTCGATATTGGTCCACACAACATTCACGCTTATATTATCGGAGAACACGGCGATACTGAACTTCCTGTTTGGAGTCATGTTTCCGTTGGTATCCAAAAACTACAAACACTGCTTGAAAAAGACAACACGTATAATCAAGAAGATTTAGACAAAATTTTCATAAACGTCCGTGATGCAGCTTACCATATTATTGAGCGTAAAGGCGCAACTTATTATGGTATCGGTATGTCACTTCTACGTGTTACAAAAGCAATTTTAAACGACGAAAATAGTGTATTAACTGTATCAGCTTACTTAGAAGGTCAATATGGTCAAAAAGATGTTTATATCGGGGTGCCTGCTGTTTTAAATCGCGGCGGTGTTCGTGAAATTTTAGAGGTTGAATTAAGTGAAGAAGAAGAATTAAAATTCGATCACTCTGTTCAAGTATTAAAAGAAACAATGGCTCCGGTTCTTTAATTAAGATAAAAAGCAATCCAATTTATTTTGGATTGCTTTTTTATCTTAATTATCCCCTATGACCTTTTAATGATTTTCTATCATTTCTTATTTTTTAGTCGCATCCTCATTATTTATATCAAGTACATCTAATAAAAAGATAAAGATTGGTATCCCGATAATAAGCCCCCATATTCCGAGGAAATGCTCTGAGAAGATGAGAATCATAAATGTATAAAAGATTGGTAAATTTGTTTTTGCAGACATAAACTTCGGATTTAAAAAATAACTTTCAAGAGCATGGATTACTGTTATGAACACGAGTATGTATACTACGTACATAACTCCGCCTACGTTGTAAGCAATGATACAAAGTGGAAACAAAGAAATAATCACACCAGCAACAGGAATCAACCCTAGTAAGAAAACCATAACAGCTAATACAAGTAGCTGTGGAAATCCTAAAACAATTAATGCAATGACAGTAAGAATACAATTTACAACGGCAATTAAAAACTGAGCTTCAATTACTTTTCCGAACGATCTTGCAAATCTTTCACCAAAATATGCAATTTCCTCATAAAAGATTTTTAACTTACTATCTTTAAACTTAGATGTGAATGTAATAATACGCTCTTTTTCTAATAAGAAAAATAAGCTTAAAATTAGAGATAATAATATTTGTAAACTTACCTTCCCTATATTTGCTATTGATTGATATATAACATCTACACCTTGTTCTATATATTTTGATACTTCCATCCCATTAATTGTCGAAAGTACATATTTAACGATTTCATTATCAGGTGGATTTTGAAAAAATAGTTTAAATTGATAAATTAATTGTGAAATTTGTATCGTCAGCACAGGTAAATATTTATATAACGTTGTGCCTATAAAGGAAACTAGTATTATATACAAACATGCAATAACAATTTTCCGGTTTACTTTCAATTTTCTTGAAATAAAACGTTGAAATCGATCCATTAAAAACGTCAGTATAAACGTAATTAATATTAAATTGATCATACTTTTTAATGCATATAATACAAGCGCTACTATTATTAAAACGAGAAACCGTTGAAACCCTCTACTTCGAAAAAAACTCTTTACTTCATTCATTAAGAATTAACCTCCCCCTTCAATGGATGGAAATTGAATATATTACATTTTATGAACTTCTATAGACAATCTTTCTTACTAATTGAGAAGAATCCTTTTTTTCTTTTCATATTGTTAGATTCGTTTAACTGGAATCCACCAACATATTTCGGTGGACTCCAGTTATTTTTCATATAATCTTTTTATATACTAGGTGATTTTCTATTTTTAGACTGCTGTTCATACGCATATCCCATATTGAAAAGCTCTCTTTCACCAAACTGTTTCCCTACAAACACTACACCGATTGGTTCTCCATTTTTATCATATCCAGCAGGAACCGCTAATTCCGGATAACCAGCTACAGCTGATAGAAGAACTTCATCGTTATTAATCATAACTAGAGCATCCAAACCTTTTTCTACTAAATACCTATCTAGCTCTTTTTTTGCATTTGCTTGACTCGTTTGTACTACGTTTTCGAACTCTTCTTTCGTTATAGCAGATTTTTCAGACCCCTCAATTAATGTTTGTCCGTATTTTATTCGTCTTTTACTATCCTTTTTATTAAACGCTATAATCTCTTCTAACGATTTTACCGGTATATTTTTTTGCTGCGAAAAATAGTCGTTTACATTATGCTTGAACTCATATTCTAATGTTTGCAAATTATCTACACCCTCAGCACTTAACTGGATATTATCAGCTAATATCGCACCTGCCTCTTGAAGGTCTTTTCTAATTTTTTCTGCTACTGTTTTTCTATTTTCATCTTGTTGGTCTACAGAAAAAAGAAGCCCTATCTTTTTCCCTTTTAATCCATCTATTGATAAATCCTTTGTATAATCAATTCTTTCTTTATCTTTCATTTTTTCTGTCATAACATCTTTTTCGTCATAACCTATCATTGCATTAAATAACGTTGCTGCATCTTTTACTGTTCTTGCCATAGGTCCTGCTGTATCAAGAGTTTCAGCTAATGGAATAATTCCTGTTCTACTTACCATACCTAAAGATGGACGTAACCCAACTACTGATTGCTGCGCCGCTGGTGCAACAATCGATCCCGTCGTTTCTGTTCCAATTGCAAGCGGCGCAAAATCTGCCGCAACTACTGTAGCAGATCCTGAACTTGATCCTGAAGTATCGAATGTAATCGGACCGTACGGGTTTAAATTTTGTCCTTTCTTCCCGCTATACCCGCTTGGCATTGTAAAAGATAAATAGTTCGCCCACTCAGACATATTCGCTTTTCCTAAAACAAATGCTCCTTCTTCTTTCAACTGCTTCACAATTGTTGCGTCTTGATCTGCAATCCAATCTTTTAATACATAAGTTCCTGCACTAGTCGGCATCACTTTTTCCGTCTGTACATTATCTTTTACAACGACAGGAATACCATATAAATTCGAATTTTTGTTTCTACCCCGCTCTTGATCTAACTTTCTTGCTTCTTCCATCGCATTAGGATTTATCTCTGTAATAGAATTTAATGTTATTCCATTTTGATCATGTTCTTGTATTCTAAAGAGATAAATGCTCGTTAATTCTTCATATGACAACTTTCCATCATCAATCATTTTTTGAAGCTCATCTACAGTCGCATTTACGACTTCTTTTTCTTTTATCTTTACATTTTCTATATTGATTCCTTTAAGCTGATTATGTATCGGTTGTAGCACTCTTTCTTTATCATATACAATACGCTCAGGTTCCTTTGGAAAATAATTTTTATACACGTAATATCCGCCGGCACACGCTAATAAGACAATGCCTCCAGTGATAGACAGCGTTACCTTTACCCATTTCTTCATGTTTCTTCCTCCACTCTATAAGATGCTTAGCTATACAAAAAAGAGAGTTACCTTTTACTTAACTCTCTCCAATCAAAATGCTAAATAAAAAAATGAAAGATTTCAATCTAATTACTTCTTTTTTTGCATTTGCTTTGCTAACATTTCTTTCACTTGATTATACGTTAATCCTGAATTTTTATTTAAACGCTTTACTTCCTCAACATCAGTACCTACCACTGTATATTTTTTCTCATCATTCATTTTTCTAATTCCCTTCTCACCGTATTATTTCTTATATTTCTTCCCTAAATGCGCATAAATTAACACCACTACAAAAAAGGAAGCTGTTTTTAAACACAGCTTCCTTCTCGTTACATATTGTATTTCTTAATAAAATTTCACTACATCTTCAGTAGGCAAGAACGTTCTTTCTGCTGGTTGTTCGTTTGGTTCACCAAATGGCATTTGACCTACTAAGCTCCACTCTGCCGGAATGTTCCAAGTTTCTTTCACTTCAGCATCTACGATTGGGTTGTAATGTTGTAATGACGCCCCAATTCCTTCAGCAGATAATAGCATCCACACAGTATGTTGTAACATCGCATTTCCTTGATGAGACCAGAATGGGAACTGATCTTTATATAATGGTGCATTTTCTTGCATTTTTTCTACAGTTGCTTGATCTTCAAAGAATAGAACTGTTCCTACACCTGCATGAAAACCTTTTAGTCTTTCTACAGTCGCTTCAAAGTTTTCTGCTGGTACACGGGCTCTTAGTGTTTCTTTAACGATATCCCAAAACTTTTCATGCTCTCCATCCATTAATACAACCATACGACCACTTTGCATATTGAAAGATGTTGGTGCGTGTAAAGCTGTTTTTAACACTTCTTCAATTCTTTCTTTCGTAATTGCATCGTTTTTTGTTACTTTACGAATTGAACGGCGGTTCACGATTGCTTCTTTTAAGTTTGTTGTAGTTGCTGACATTTTAATTCCTCCAAATGTTTGTTTTATAATTTATTTTGTTATTTCATAACAAGCGAATTAGCAATATCCATCGGTATTACATTGCATACCTTCAAATGAATTTGTTTTATCCTTTTCAATTTCTTTATCAATGACCCTTTCTAGTGTTTCTTTACTAGCAAGCCCTTGAATGACTTCATCTCCAATCATGACAGTTGGAACAGCCATAATATTCGCTTCATCATATGCGTGTTGAATTGCTTCTTGATGCTTTTCTTTATATTTACGAGTTACTAAAGCATCTTTAAATTCCGCCTCAGGAAGTCCTACTTCTACCGCTAATTTTGTTAACACATCAATATCTTCAATGTTTTGCTCTTCTTGGAAAAATGCTGTGAATACGCGGTGATGATACTCATTACCTAGTCCACGTTCTTTCGCAAATTGACATCCTTCGAAAGCTAAATGTGTATATGGATGTGGTGAAACACGTGGCAAGCGCATATCAATTCCTAACTTCTTCGCTGTCGGAAGAATGAAAGCATCCCATGAACCTAATTTTTCTGGTTCATTCCATGGATCTATTTTTGAATATGGACTTGGACGTAATTCAAATGGCATCCATTCAATCTCTACATCTTTCTCTTTCGCTACCTCATCTAATGGACCTTTTGCTAAAAAACAAAACGGACATATAAAATCTGAGTATACTTTCATTTTTACAGTCATAACTTTTACACCTTACCTTATCGTTGTAATCAAATTAGTTACATTAATGATAAAAAAATATAAATATTATTTAAGCATTCATTTTTTCTTGCAAAGTTTCAAACAACTGCCCCATCGTAATATTTCTCAAAACTTCTTCCATCGCGGATTGTGCTTGAATTAAAATAATTTCTAACACCGCTTGAATATTCGCCCCAATTGGACAATCTGGATTCGGTTGCTCGTGAATATGAAATAGCTTGTCTTCTTCGACTACGTTCACTGCATGATACACATCTAACAATGTGATTTGATGTAAATCCTTTAGTAATCCCGCGCCACCCGGTCCACGATTTACGTAAACAAAGCCAGCTTGTTTCAAGTACGACATGATTTTACGAATGACTACTGGATTTGTATTGACACTCTCAGCCATATAGTCTGAAGTACAAAGTGAAGATGGATTGTTTTTCAAAATAGATAAAATATGAACAGCTATGGAAAAGCGGCTACTAATTTTCATCGTAATCACCACCTCGATGTAATCATTATAGTTACAACTAAAAAATAAGTCAATCCTTTTCATAGATTTTTTATAAGTAAATTAAAAAGTGTCCCATTATGACATATGAGACACCTCTTTTTATTCTGCAAATAGCGATTGAAATTCTTCAATAAATAGCTGCACAGCGATTGAAGAATCCTTTAATGAAGGAACAGCTAAAGCAATTTCTCTCCATACTTGTGGTTCCAATTCTCTCGTTTGCACATTTTTTGGTAAATTCGTTAAAGATAATTCAGCTAATATTGCAATGCCTAATCCTTCTTGAATCATATTTAAAGCTGTAGTAACTGTCGAAATTACATACTCAGCCCGAAGTGGTACATTTGCTTGTTTAAACATATCAATAATAGGTGGTTCGTATCCGCCCTTACATAATATGATTGGTTCATTCTCTAAATCACTAATTGTAATAGAGTCCTTCTTACAGAGAGAATGATCCTCTCTTAAGATAGCAACCATTTTCCCCTTCGTTAATGGAACAATCTCCATATCTTTATTAGGCAAAATAACAATTCCTATATCAATAACCCTCGATACTAACCAATCTTCAACTTCTTTAATCGTTCCTTCACAAAGAACTACTTCTAAGTTCGGATACTTCTCCTTAAAAAGGTTTATCATTTTGGGTAAGAAATGTGCAGAAGCACTCGGAAAACTACCAATTCGAATCGTCCCAACTTCGTGTCCTTTCTCCATCGCAACTTCTTGTTCAATCTTCTCTACACCGTTCAAAATCTCTCTAATATGTACAAGAATCCTGTTTCCTACATCCGTAACGAGGAGGCCTTTTCGTTTATCACGTATAAGAATAGTAACTCCTAACTCTGACTCAATACTTGAAATCGCATGACTAACAGCTGGCTGCGTCATATTTAATACCCTGGCAGCTTTCGTAAAACTACCTAACTCAACAGTTTTTATTAATACTTGCAGTTGTGTAATGGTCATAACTAATCACTTATACTCCTCATAAAAAAGATTCATTTTATTTATTACAGTCGATATCATATCATAGTGAAATGAATAACAACAAGGAGGTCTTTCAGTGACACAGCTTTCTCGAACTAAGACGGCCATAATCCTTACCTTTCTCGTTTTCATGTGGGGAATCAATTGGCCTTTATCAAAGTTTGCCCTGCATTATACACCACCTGTTTTATTCGCAGGCGTTCGAACTTTAATTGGAGGATTTATTTTACTCCTGTTCGCATTACCGAAATACAAAGAGTTACATTTAAAAGAAACGTGGCATTTATACGTTATTTCTTCTTTACTTAACATCATTATATTTTACGGATTACAAACTGTCGGCCTTCAATATATGCCTGCTGGGTTATTTTCCGCCATTGTATTTCTACAACCAGTTTTACTCGGTATTTTCTCGTGGATATGGCTTGAAGAATCAATGTACGGCTTGAAAATTTTCGGGCTTGTTCTCGGATTTATTGGTGTAGGCGTTATTAGCTCAAGCAGTTTAACAGGACATATTTCTGTTATTGGAATCCTTCTCGCGTTAGGATGCGCTATTGGCTGGGCACTTGGCACAGTATTCATTAAGAAGACTGGTCACCGTGTTAATGCCATTTGGATGGTAACACTTCAGCTTATTATTGGTGGCCTTTGCTTAATTGGATTTGGTTCAGAGTTTGAAAGCTGGTCTAGTATCGCTTGGAGTATGCCATTTGTTAGCGTACTTCTCTTTATTTCATTCTTTGTTATTGCAATGGGGTGGCTTGCATACTTCACACTTGTTGGAGCTGGTGAAGCAAGTAAAGTTGGGGCTTATACCTTCCTCATTCCACTAATAGCTATTATTGTAAGTTCAATTTTCTTACATGAGGCTATTACCATTAGCTTATTCATCGGACTATTATTTATTGTTGTGAGTATTTGTTTTGTAAATATGAAACCGAAAACACTTGCTGTAAGGCAGCAAGTTGAAATGAAATAAACGTAAGAAAGAGCCTACTGTTTGTAGGCTCTTTCTTACGTCTTACTTTTTACGACGTACTACAAGAACACACGCACTTACCGACGATACAATCGCTAAAATAGATAAGACAATTGCTATCGTTGTCATATTACTTGTACTCTCATTTTTTTCAATACTAGACACTTCACCATGTTCTCCTGTTAATGACGTACCTTTTGCAATTGTAGTAAGTGAATGCGGTTTTTCAGCTTTTTCATCACCTGTCCATTCAACAATTTCTCCGTCTTTATATTGTTGATATGCGTCCCAAGCTATTTTTTGCTCTTTATCCGGATTTTTAGCGACGAAAGTAAATCGCTGGAACTGGCCGGTTAAAATCCCTTCTCCTGTCGCTTCCCATACTACAGTTTTAACTTTTCCGGCTGTATCTTTTTGCTCCTCAACTTTCCATCCTGGGACTGGTTCATACTGTTGGAACTCTACTCCAGACGGTATTTTCAGTGTAACTTTCGTCGTTGCTTCATTTTTTTCAACTGGTACTTTTATCGTATAAGTCTCCCAAGAACCAATATCAGAAGTTGCTGGTTTTACAGTGACGTGCGCACTAACAGGTAACGAAAAAATTCCCATTGCAATAATTGTTGCGATCATTGTTGTTCCTAATTTTTTTATACGTTTCATTTTCTATTAGCTCCTTTTCATACATAGCTTCTTTTTATCTGCCACCGACAATAAATTTAAAATCTGTATCGAAACTATCAAGAGATTTTGTTAATCCATGAACATGTATATTCCAGTTTCCTGTCATGTTAATATACATACCTTCTGCTTCATATTCTCCCGGTGAAACTACTGAAACTTTAAATGAACCTTTTCCCATGTTCATATCTAATGATTGAGTCGTCAATATCATTTGTTCCATATCAGTAATAGGCTGTCCCTTTTCATCCTTTAGTGTAATATGGAATTTATTTTGTCCTACCTTATTCGGACTTACATTTAGCTTAAGTTCATATCCATTATCTAATTGCTTACTCTCTGTAAAAGGTCCAGTAGGAGGCATCGGTGGTGTTTGTACGTTTGTCATAAAAGCTACGATGACGAAAATGATAATTCCAATGATAAACTCTACTTTCACCGTAGCTCCTAATCCTTGCTGCGCTCGCATTCTACCTTTCATATAATGAATAATTCCCAATATCCCCATGAAAATGAATAAAAGTATCTTTGTTAATAAAGCCAATCCATACTTCGTATCAAATAACGAGTGGATTGTTGGAATAAAAAATGTACTGTTAAAAAGGCCTGTTATTAAAATCACGATGACAGCACCTGTTGCCCACGGTGAAAAACGCTTAATTATATCCCAATACATATGCCACTTGTTATCCTCATTACGTAAAAGAAGAATAATAGATGATAAACCACCAGCCCATAATGAAGCTGCGAATAAATGTAGAAAATCCATAACGACAGCAATGTCTTTAAACTTTAAACCATATGCGTGACTATTAAATGCTTTCATAACAAGTAACCCTATAAATAATAGTATTGGAATACTCCATACTTTAAACGACGAAAACTTCTCATGCTTCACCGCAAAATACGTAACAATTATAAGCGTACTAATGAGAACCATTTGAGTGATCCATATATAACCAAAAACAGAAAGCTGTAATGTTTCTTTTAATAGTAAAGGGTTGAATGCTTCTAGCCACGAAACATCGGCATTTATTTTCGCTTGCAATGGTAGGTTGAATAACAAGCTAATAAATATCCCAAATAAGGAGATCCATATTATGTTCTTACTCCTTGATCGAACCGAGGTTGCATTCCCTTTATACATAATAAGATTAAAGAGGAGAACTCCTAAAAATAGCGAGAAACTCGTATATAGAATCCCACGTTCCATAATCATATCGATTTGCGGGACATACCCCATCTCTTCCACTTGTATATCGTCTGTTTCCGCTTCCGCTAATCCAATCCGAAACGGGATAACTCCTTGAATTGGATGTCCATCAGCTGAAATCACTTTCCACTGAATGGAGTAAAGACCATTTTTGAGATTGTCTTTTAATCCAGCTTCTAATAGCTTTTTATTTTTTTTATCAATATGAGCATCTTTTAAATCGACTCTTTTACCTGATGTATCTCTCACGTACAATGTATTAAAACTTGAAACTTGTATGTCTTCATCGAATTCGATTTTTACAACAGATGGTGCTTTCTTCAATGTTTCATTTTCAGTAGGGTTTGATTTCACAACGTACGCATGAGCAAATGCACTTTGCGGTATCAATATGATAAGCACACACACAAGTAATAGCCATATCCCTAATCTTCTCATTACTTTCACACTCATTTCACTTCTCTCTTCCTCATTGCTCTATTTTCATTACTTTAACTTCCAAAGTTTGATTCTCCGTAGAAATATTAACCTGGTTAAATATAAATTTCTATAAAGTATAACTCTTTATTTCTCTTCCACCTCCAAACTTTCAATATAATAGTAACTATAACGATAGATACAACTTACATTTTTAAAGTCGATTGTTATTATATCATAAAATATATTTATGTAAGTTATCAAAGAAGAAAAGTTATCGTGAATCATTTGTGAAGAAAATGTGAAATACATAAATAAAAAGGTATTACGTTATTACGTAACACCTTTTAAAAAATGTCCCTCTTCTATTTCTCTTCCGGATAATCACAATACTCGATAATCGTTCCTTCAGTATCCGCTGGGTTAAGATAAATTAATCTTCTGCCGTGTTTATTAATTCGAAGTGTATGCTCTAACGTTCGAATGCCTTGTTCTTTTAACTCTTCTAGAGCCACATCTAAATCATCGACACGATACGCAACGTGATGAACACCTTTACCTTTTTGTTTAATAAAACGGGCAATTGGAGATGTCGTATTATTCGTCGGTGCAAGTAATTCAATTCTATCTCCATCCACTTCAAGAATGGCTACTTCGCTTTCCACACCAGGAGCTTCACTTACGTAACGATCTATTAAAGTTCCTAGTAACACATTTTTGTTTTGTTTCAAGATAGTTGTACATCAGAAGGTATATAAACCCCTATTTTTCAGCTTTAATTTTAAAATAGTTAAAACAAAGTTGTTCCTTATATGCATCCATAATTAATTAATCAAGGTAATTATTAAAACAACATAGTTGTACACTACACATATATTAGAAGCAAATTCAAACTTTACGTATCTCATCATTGGAGTGTTTCATATATGTAATACACACTTGAATAGTAAGAAAACAGATATCTTTTGAAAAGATATCTTTCTGTTGTAGGCACATAGCAAATACATAAATAAAAAGGGTATTACGTTATTATGCAATACCCTTTTCAATAATAAAATCCCTTTATTTCTCTTTCGGATAATCACAATATTCAATAATCGTTCCTTCTGTATCCGCTGGGTTAAGGTAAATTAATCGTCTACCATGTTTATTCATTCGAAGTGTATGCTCTAACGTTCGAATTCCTTGTTCTTTCAATTCCTCTAAAGCTACATCTAAATCATCGACACGATATGCAACGTGATGAACACCTTTCCCTTTTTGTTTTATAAATCGGGCAATTGGTGATGTTGTATTATTCGTCGGTGCCAGTAGTTCAATTCTATCTCCATCCACTTCTATAATAGCGACTTCACTTTCCACACCTGGTGCTTCACTTACGTAACGATCTATTAATTTCCCTGATAGAACCTGTTCATAAAAACGTATCGTACTATCTATATCACGAACTGCGATTCCGATATGATCAATTGCTTTTTTCATTTTATTTCCCCTAATACTTTATTTTTGCTCATTATTAATAGTAACAAAAAAAGTTATAGAAACAAGTGCTTTGTTTCAAGATAATTATATATCATAAGGTACATAACCCCCTATTTTTCAGTTTCAATTTACAGATAGTTACAACGAGTTTATCCCTTAACTGCCTTCATAATTAATCAAGACATTTATTAAAACAACATAGTTGTACACTATACATATATTAAAAATTATACTTCTCTCTTAGTCCAATAAATTCTTTCTGCATTTCAGGGTTTTTAAACTCGAAACATTTAACGGATCCGTAACTTCGTATGTTATTTTTATTAATTTTTTCTCCTTTATTAATCAATATAGGGATAATATATTTAATTTTTCGCAACTGATAACCTTCTCTATCTTCCGTATGCATCTGTAAATACTGTACAGTTTTAGGTGTTTTCTTTTCATACCCTGTAAATCCCTTAATACCTAACTCTTTTGCTACTCGATTTTTAGTAACATGTATTGGAGGCTCAATCTGGTATAATTTATCTAAAATGCCTCTTGATTTATATAAATATTCTTGATCTTTTTTTGGCCAATTCACTTCTCTATAACTTCTAGAATTGTTATCACGCCTATATTTAACATTCGGCTTATTTTCCATTATCCATTTTTTATCATTTCTATATAACCAGGCGATTAAATTCGTATTAATTCTTTTTAGGTGAGTGATTAAAAAATCAGGATGTTTTTCTTTTAACTCTAAATATTTCCTTCGATTTTGATGTTTTAATTCTTCTTGTCTATCCTCTAGATACAATTTATCTTTTAACTGATAGTATACTGTAGTATTGGATGTATCTAATATGCTCGCTATATGAGCTAATGATAGTTTCTCCACATATCTTAGCTCATACAGCTTATCCTTCCAAATATTTCCGTATTTTTCAATTTTCCAATACATTTTTTCATCGGAAATATGATCCGGCACCAATTTAGAATAACTAAATCCACAATTACATTCGAAAATTCCTTTTATTTTATCTTTAAATTTTTTTATTTCGACTGTCTTTATAATTCGAGTATTATAATGTTCTGCTGCTTTGTTTAAACAAATATATGGTCCTTCTCCAAAAGGATTAATTTTCCCCTCATTATTTTCAGTTAAACCTTTTACAGATTTACCTAAAAAAATAATAAGTAATATATGTCGGATAGGATGAAAAGAAGTATAATGAGTTCTAATTATCTTGATAAGCCAACAGTTCTCATTATCTCTGATTGTTGAATTCATAAGAATTAATAATTCTTCTCCATAAAACTCTAAAAAATCTTTAAGTAACTTTTTTCTATCAAGTAAATCATTTTTATTTATGTATCCTTTTTGGGTTAAGATTGTCCGATATATTTGATTCACATCTTCGAAATTATAATTATTATTAGCTAGAAGAATGCTTTCTTTAGTTATATATTTAAGATACATTTTAGTTCTATCAGAATAAGATACTTCCTTTCTTACTATTGGACAGTTTTCAATAGTAGGTGGCTCTAAATATTGAGTATTGCTATATTTATATACCACAGTACTATCTAACAAGTATGTTTCATGTCTCTCACAACTAAATACACTAGGTATCTGATGTTGTAACCTCCAGTACGTTTCTCCAAACTTTTCATAATCGTCAGCTACACAACACGGACAATACTTAAAGTACTGATTTTGTATTGTTGTATATACTCTTGTTCCAATAAGACTTATTACATTAACATTCCCACCATTGCACATAACATCCCATACTTTTTCTTTTATCTCTTTTCCAAAAAAATTTGTATAGTAGAAATACAAAGTATTTCTTTTTATTAAAGAATCTACAGGTGGATATGCAAATATATTTAATCGTTTCATTATGTTATTTAAAGAAGTAGGTAAATCTGTACTAATTGTCCATGATTTACCTGGAATCAAATCTTTTCTTCTTATACTCAACTTTCTACTTGGACTGCCTATATGGTTATAATAACGTGCAAAAACACTATAAATAAGCTCATCTTCATATAAACTTGGAAAATACGGTAACAAATAAACGCCTCCCTATGACTATAAAAAAACTCCCCATAGCATTATTTATAAACCTGTATAATAAATAAGAATACCAATATTATCTCTCTTCCATTTAAGAAATTTATTTTAGAGGTTTTTTTATATAACCATTTTCAAATAATGTCTCATAAGCTGACTGTTTTTTCTTTTTCCCCTTATTAATAAGTGCTTGTAAAACATTTTCATTAAACAATTCATTTTTACTTTTCTCTTTTTTTGTTTCATTGTTACTAATTTGTTGAAGCGCTTCCTTCATTAACTGTGCAATCGTAAGGTTAGGAAATTTATTTATTACGCTCTTAGCTAATTTTTCAGCATTTATTTCATTTACTTCTAAGTTCATCAGAGCTAAAATCAATTTTTCTAATTTATTTAACTCTTTACTTTGACGCTCTTTGGATATTCTTTCCTTTTTCTCTTGAATTCTGGCTTTCATATCAAGTAATGAATGTTGATTTGACATATACTCTTGTAAATCTAAAACTATAATATCTTCATATTTTGCAATTTCCGATTCTATTCCAGATTTAAGTGCATTCAACATTGGTTGAACAAGCTTTAAATCTTCTTTAACTACTTGTTTAATTAAGCCTAATGAAATTTTTTCTATGCCTGTTTCAATAGCCCGCCCCTGTGCTAATATAAATATTTTTATTGCTATATCTATAATCCCCTGACTTTCTTCATATATTAAATTAATAAAATCTTGATTAAGTTCGATATATTCTTTTGTCCACTGATAATCCCATACACTTGAAATCAAAACCTCCCAATCTTCAGAATTATCAATTTGCTGCCAAACCATATCTCCTTGGCCACTTCCACGACGCGCCTGTCTAAAATCCTTCTGTAGAAGTGCCCTTGCTCTCATTGTCCCGATCATCATAACAGGTATTCCAATTTCATTAATAAGTGTCACGAAAAAGTTCATCATCTTCTCAGATGCATCACCTTTTGTAGATAAAAGATGTTGTATTTCATCAATGATTAAAACGCCTAGACAATGTAATCTTGCAATTTGTCCCATTCTTGTTACCATTGAACTTACTGAATTAGGGGATCTACCATATCTCTTGAAATAATCTGTCCCTATCAATGAATCTATCTTTTCAAAAAAGTTTTGACATAATGATTTTAAAGACCCGTCATGCGGACAATTCAGCTTTAACCATACAATTTGAATTGTGTTAATTGGATACTGATGAATAATTAATTGTGGATATAAAGATAAAATTCTCTCTATAGCGGTAGATTTCCCAACACCTGGGAACCCCATTAATGTAAAACTAGATGCAGTTGACCTTATGTCTGGTGATAAACCTATTTCTTCTTTTTTAACCAATTTTTGATGTAGCTCATTTAATACTTGAATATGTTGCTTTTGTAAAGGATTACGATTTACATAACCATAACGTAAAAAACGAGAAAACCTTCTTTCTAAATCTAGGGTTTGACCAATTGGTTGAAAGAAACGAGTTAATCGTAATAATGCATGATACCTATGATGTGCAGATAAGTTTTTTTCTTTTTCTTGATAATCTGAAAAAAAGCTGAGCTGATCAAAAGCCTCTTCAGACGATAGTATACTTGGTAAAGCCTCTATTAAAGGATTACCTTTATATTCAATTAATTCTTGTTCTTTATAGCTAGCAATTAAAGCCTCTATGCCATTATCCAATTGAATTATGTTTGAATTTTCACTCATTTATTTCTCCCTCTTTTGTTATTAAATAAATCTTTTACCGAATGACGCTTAAAATCATTTTTTTGTTCTATAGAAATTACATCCTCCTTACCTTTATTTTCAATGTTATCCAAATTAAATACTTCTTCTTTCCTTCTCATTTCTTTCTCAAATTTAGTATGTTCTTTTATTTTTTCTCTTTTTCTAGTTTTACTAACATTATCTACTTGTTTTTCATTGGTTTCTTTAATCGCATCTTTCACAATGGCCTCTATACTATCAATAAAATTAATTTCACTTTGTAATAAATTATGCTCTCTATCTTTAAAATTTCTGCTTTCTAACTGATGTAACTGTTTAATTTCTTCCAACACTTTATCTTTGTACCTTTCTTGATGCTCTAACAAATAACAACTCTCAAATATCCTCTCATCCTTGGTATGAATATAAATATAATTCATATTACGAGGATCATAAGAAATATCTACCTTCCAACTTTTTTTGCTTCTAGCAGTAGTAAACCATGAATCTTGTATTGCAGTTTCACAACAATATAACAGCTTTTGAAACCTAATCCCTTTTGGGGTTACTGTAGCAGTTCCTCTAGGCATTAAATAAAATTTCATAATATCAGGATGTACTGTCCGTAGCTTTCCAGCGCGGTTAATCACTCCCCATTTCCATAACTCAGTTGGCGTTGGCGTTACATTATCCTCTATCATATCTGAATCTCGTATATATTCTTTCATGTAAAAATTTTTATTGTAATGTAGAATAAAGTTAATAATTATTTTTGTATATTGTTCTATATCTAATTTTGCTTGTAAACGTGGATCTTTAGCTCCTCTTTTCCCCCAATCTTTGGATACGTAGCCTGGTAGAAAAGGTCTTATTTTTTCTTGGGATGTATCAAATAATTTTTCAACAATCCCTTTCCAATCAGGGCGATAAGCAGGATTGTTTTCAACAGTAACATTAAGACCCTGAATTAAATGATTTACATTAAACCCTTCTAATTCTCCTCTATCCCCTAAAATAACTTCTGGTAAATGAGCTGCTGGCCAACACTCTTCTGTAATGTGCATTCCATATTTTTCACAAAATTCTACTTTATTTGTAGTTGCATTTAAAAGTGCCATCATCATACCCATCCAAGATGGAGATTCTAATCCAACATAAAATCCTACTATTAAGTGGGTATATACATCAACAACATAATAAACAGTTGGTCTTTCTAAAATCCACTGCGAATTATAGCGAGAAATGATGTATACATTTGCTTTTGTGGCATCGATTTGGTATCTAGAACCTGGTCCAAATACTTCAAAAGTGGAAGAACCTAAAATAGCCCTGTGATCTCTTTCAAATTTTTTCTTTCCATGTTTTGAGGAAATAATTTCTTCAGTCCCATACCTTTTATTAAACCAATACCTAAATTGACGGAGCGTAGGAATACTATTTTCATCTTCAATTACAATATACTTAATATTTTCTTTATAACGAACATCTGCTTGAAAGTATTGTCTTATCATCATCTTATAAGTATAAGTTAAGGTATTGTTTGGATCTGTAAAATAATACTTTTTAACAGCTTTTTCAAACACACTTTTTATTTCGGCAGTCACATTAATTCCCGTACTATTATTTATTCTACGCCTACCGGTCTTATTATCTCCCCAGTTTTTTGATTTCCCTTTATTCCCACAATTTTTATAATCAGGAAGCAATCCATTTTTCACTTTTCCACGTTGCCAATATCTTTTTAAATACTTATAAATGGTTTTATTAGAAATTTCCTCTTTCTTTAATAACTCTCGAATTAACTTTCCCCTTTCTCTTGGTTTATAGATTTCCGGCTCTTGTATAACTAAGTCCCGAATCAAATCCCATGCTCTATCGCGAATCAAAATATCTTTTTTATTCAACTCACCAAAATTTGTAACCGAATGGTAGTACGGTTCCTTAACTTCTGCATATTTCCCACTAGATAAACCTTCATAAATAGTTTTTATTGTCTCCGCAAAAGGCAATGCTTTTTCGTCATAAATATCAATTAAATATACAATTACACTACCCTCATCAATCCACAACACCCTGTACACCTTCGAATTATCCATATCTTTAATTTGCTCATTAACAGATAGTATAATCACAATTTTTATACTCTCCCTTTTGAAAAGATATGTCTTTAATAGTTAAATTTTTTAAATTTATTTTCTTTGTAGACATATCTACAGTAATATATTTTCTTGATACTAAATGCTTAAAATAATTTATAGCTTCCCCGCTTTCCAAATTATACTGATTGTCAAATTGCTTAAAAAGTTCAATGAGAGTACTATTATTTCTTGATGCACACAATAAATAGTTATAAAAAATGACAATAAAATCTATATCTGTAATATCATCTAAATAATAAAATTTATATAGCCATGAAATATTGTTAGCCATTACTACAGGGATATCTTTCTCTGTCACAATGCCCCAATCTATTCCATTCCTCTCCCAATACGCTCTCTCAATTTCAAACTTTTCTATAATCCTCTTATCTTCTAACTGCTCACTTGGCTTTACTGTTCTAGCAATAGTCTTAATTTCTTTTCCTTCACGGATCGTGATTAAAAAATCTGTAGTCATCACGATTAACGTGTCAGTTTCCCTACAAATAGGATGATTAATACCTTTTTCACCAGCAATCTTATATGTAAGTTCACGATTTAAGGGAAATTGTTCTCGGATATCAATGATATCGTCCATCCATTCCAAAATAAAAAAATAATCTCTTTCTAAATTAGAAAGAAATTCATGCCTTCTATTTGTTTTCCACCCCAAAGAACGGGTATTATTCCCATGAGATGGAACATTTTGTATCGTAAGCCACGGCTTATAGTTACTTACTTCACCACTCCCTCTTCCTTCCTTAATATATTTTTCTATCTTTTTTTCTGTCCACTCATTTTTACGCTTCGCCATGTATCTCTCTCCTTTACAATTTATTATTCAATCTCATTATTAGACAATTTTATGTATATAATAGTATATATTTTTTCATTTCTAGTAGATTCCTCTTTATTTTCACCACAAAATATCCAATATCCCTTTTATTTCTGATTTTCCTACAATAATTAAACTTATATTACGACTTTTTTCTGTATGTTACTGCTTAAATCTTGATTTGATTCTAATAATAACTTCATAAACAATAATCATACTTTTTCAAAACTACTTTAAATATACATGTTTTTAATGTTTAAAACATCTAAAAAAAGGATATTAATACTTATAAGTTTTATTTTAGGAGGTTACTTAAATGTCAATAATTTGTGCTAATGTGAAAATTTTAGGAACTAGACCACTTTTATTCAACAGGTTTACCGAAGATGCAATCCCTATTACAAAACAAGAAAAATGTGGAGTTCCGGGAAACAATCCTGAAGAATGGAAAAAAACCTTTCAAGCTACGCAACAAGGCCAACTATACTTGGATCCCATTTATATTTTCTCTTGTTTACGTGCAGGGGGGAAATTTATATCTAAAGGAAGAGGAACTTTAGAACCAGAGGTGGCATCAACCCTCCAAGTACTAGATAATAAGATCTTTATTAATAGATTTCTTCCCCCCATTAATAAACTTACAAGGGATGATAAAAGCGATGTATATATTGATGTACGCCCCGTTTCACGAAGAGGTGTAAAAAATATACGTTATCGCTTAGCTATTTCATCCGGCTGGGAAACAGAGTTCAGTATAATATGGGAGGGAACCTTAATTAGCCGTGAACAAATGAGAGCAATTTGCCAAGATGCTGGTGCGTACGCCGGATTAGGAGATGCAAGAAAGGTTGGATTTGGTCGATTCCATGTCACTGATTTTAACATCATCCAGCAAAAAGCACATGCCTAAGAAAAGAACCCCTTATGAAACTTGGAGGATAAACATAAGACCTATTGTATGGAACAGAGATAATAAGAAATGTATACGGTGTAAAAAGACAGTTCTATTAAACGAGTGTCATATAGATCATATCATCAGTGGGATACGTGGAGACAATAGACTTCAAAATTTACGTACCCTTTGTAGAAGATGTCATGTTCTACGTGCAGATCACTTTCATCGTGGTATGATTGCAAAAGCTTTAAAAGATGGAGTTATAACAGCAGATTGGCGTCAATATGTTTGGGAAGAAGAATCACTATTGAAAAAATAGAACAATTTTTTATATTTCTTAATGAAATAATAACAATATAGACATTCAAATATAATTAAATTGATGCATTTTATAAAGCAAGACTAGATGTATGGTACGATTTGATGCGGATTTAAACTAAATTAATATTTAATAACAAACAAATAATTAATTGATACTCTGTTGTTTATAAATCAATTATTTAGATACAATTACTGCAAATTTCACATTACACAAGCATTCTCCAAAAATCATGATTGTGTCGAAACAGTTTAAGCTGTTCAATAGGAGATGACCTCCCTATTGCTGAAGAGATAGGTCATTTAATCAGGTTGGGCTTGGCATGGTATCCCCCGGCTGGGTTCGGTTCGGTGTTGTTTGGTATGGTATGGCTTGATATGGTAATTTAATAATTACATAAACCATTCTTTATTATAAATCACTCATCAAAAATAATCAGATTCTCTACTAACTAAACATAATGGAATATAATACAGTTTATTTTATATTTTCATCCCTCGGATAAACTAAATGATCCAACTTAAAAATAGTACTTATAAGTTCTATATAACGTTTTTTAATTACTATAGTATTCTTACATTCATTTGTACACTTCTCTAATCTGATAGAGAGGTGATACACTTGTCTGATTTCTTAAAATTAGTTGGGGAAAACATCCGCTTTTTACGAAAAAAAAGAGGATTGACACAAGAAGAATTGGCTGAACAAATCAATCTGCAACAAGCTTATATCGGTGGAGTTGAACGTGGAGAAAGGAACATTTCCATGCTTACTCTGCAAAAAATTGCTATTGGTCTAGAGGTTTCACCTGATAAAGTGTTAAATTTTGGTAATATCAATTTAATCGATAACCCTCGAAGAGAGGAATCTCTTAGTATCATTACTTCTCTACTACATCAAAAAGATGCAGATGAATTGCAATTTATCCTAAAGTTTCTTCATAATTTCTCTGAGTTCGTAGAAAATAAGAACATCAAGTAATAAGTACAACATATTTTTGAATACATACTATAAATATTCACTTACAATAAATGTCTCAAATTGTCTAAAGATCACTAAAAGAATTTTCTCACCCTATAGTAACTTTAATACCATTAAATGAAAAACGTTGACCTTTCCAACTTGTTT
>NZ_JBMOWC010000033.1:0-48572 GCF_049310765.1 Bacillus sp. PSXD-155
TTATCCGGTATTAGCCCCGGTTTCCCGGAGTTATCCCAGTCTTATGGGCAGGTTACCCACGTGTTACTCACCCGTCCGCCGCTAACTTCTTGAGAGCAAGCTCTCAATCCATTCGCTCGACTTGCATGTATTAGGCACGCCGCCAGCGTTCATCCTGAGCCAGGATCAAACTCTCCAATAAAGTTAGTTTGTCTAGCATCTAAAAATAAAAATTGACGTTTCACGTTGTTTGTTTCGTTCAGTTTTCAAAGAACTACGTTGTCGCTCACAAGCGACTTTATCAATATAACATTTTGTTATATTTTCGTCAACAACTTTTTTCAATAAGTTGTTTTTCGTTTGTTTTGCTTGTTACCTTTCGTGGCAACGGATATAAATATACCAGTTTAATTATTAAAATGCAATAGTTTTTCTAATAAAATTTTTAACTTAGTAAAAAAGTATAAAAACAGCACATTTCTTCTATATAAATATAATTTCTCGCACCATCAAGATCTATTATACCCACGCAACTCATACTCAAATAAAAAAAGCTTTGGAGAAATCTCCAAAGCTTAGTCTTGTTTATGACGCATAGCAGGGAATAATAATACATCACGAATAGATGGTGCATTTGTTAATAACATAACTAGACGATCAATACCGATTCCTAATCCACCCGTAGGAGGCATACCGTACTCAAGAGCTTCGATATAATCATCATCCATCATGTGAGCTTCGTCATTACCTTGCTCACGCTCTTTTAATTGAGCTTCAAAACGTTCTTTTTGATCAATTGGATCGTTTAACTCAGTGAATGCATTTGCATGTTCACGTGCAACGATAAATAACTCGAAACGATCTGTGAATCGTGGATCTTCGTCATTCTTTTTCGCAAGTGGCGAAATTTCTACCGGATGACCGTAAATAAATGTTGGTTGAATTAATTTATCTTCTACTTTTTGCTCGAAGAACTCATTAATGATATGACCAACTTCCATTGTATCCTTAATTTCTACATTATGTTCTTTTGCAAGCTCACGCGCTTCTTCTACACTCATCGGCGTCCAGAAATCCGCTCCAGAGTGTTGCTTAATTGCATCTACCATATGAAGACGTGTCCATTCTGGTTCTAGATTAATTTCATAATCACCATATTGGATCGTTGTTGTACCCAATACTTTTTTCGCAATATGAGCAACCATATTTTCTGTTAGTTTCATAATATCATTATAATCAGCGTACGCTTCATATAATTCAATCATCGTAAACTCAGGATTATGACGAGTTGATACACCCTCATTACGGAATACACGGCCGATCTCATAAACTTTTTCTAATCCGCCCACAATAAGACGTTTTAAATGAAGTTCAATTGCGATACGCATATATAATTCCATATCTAACGCATTATGATGCGTAGTGAAAGGACGAGCAGATGCTCCACCCGCAATCGCGTGCATCATAGGCGTTTCTACTTCAAGATAACCGTTGTCATCTAAATATCTTCTCATTTCACGAATGATTTTACTACGAGTAACAAATGTTTCACGACTTTCCATACTTGTAATTAAGTCTAAGTAACGTTGACGGTATCGTTGTTCAACATCTTTTAATCCATGGTATTTATCCGGTAATGGACGAAGAGATTTCGTTAAAAGCGTAAATCCTGTTGCTTTTACTGAAAGTTCTCCAACGTTTGTTTTGAACACTTTACCTTCAATACCTACTAAGTCACCTAAATCTGCTGTCGTAAATAACTCGTACTCTTCATCTCCAACAGTATCTTTACGAACGTAAATTTGAACTTGTCCGTGTAAATCTTGAATGTGTGCGAATCCAGCTTTTCCTTTACCGCGTTTTGTCATAATACGACCAGCGATAGAAACCGTGATTTCCTTCTCTTCTAATTCTTCTTTAGAGAATTCTCCATATAGACTTACTAAGTCGGTTGTTGAATTTGTGCGTTCAAATCGTTTACCGAACGGATCGATTCCTTGCTCACGTAAATTATGTAGCTTTTCACGACGAACAAGCAATTGGTCGTTTAATTCTTCGTGGTTCATGTTATCCATGATATTGATATCACTCCAGCTCTATTAATTTTTACAATATATACAGTATAGCATTTTCTACTCAACTAGAAAAACTGCCAGCAACTAACTGGCAGTTCTTCTTTCTTTCACGTAATTATAGGAAGTGTGTAGAAGAATGTCAATCTTCTCCGTCCTCCTTATTAACCAACGTAAATTGTTTGTTGTTTCGCCTCTACTTCTTCTACAAATGCACCTAATACATTCGCAAGGTCTTCACGCGTGTTGCAAGTATTGATACCATTACGCACACTCGCATTACCACGAACACCTTTTAAATACCAAGCCGCATGCTTTCTCATCTCTCTTACAGCAACATTTTCGTTCTTTAAATCGATAAGACGATCTAGATGCAACATACATACATCAATTTTCTCACGGACTGTTGGTTCCGGCATTAATTCACCTGTCTCTAAATACTTTACCGTACGATAAATCATCCATGGATCCCCAAGAGCTGCACGACCAATCATAACACCATCTACACCAATCTCATCAAGCATACGCTTCGCATCTTGCGGTGTTTCGACATCACCATTTCCGATAACCGGGATATTCACAGCTTGCTTTACTTGTTTAATGATATCCCAATCTGCTTTCCCTTCATACATTTGCACTCGCGTACGTCCGTGAACCGCCACAGCTTGTCCGCCAGCACGCTCAACAGCTCTAGCATTTTCTATTGCGAAAATATGTTCTTCATCCCAACCGATACGCATTTTAACCGTAACCGGCTTTTCAACAGCATCTACAACCGCTGCTACCATTTCGTATATTTTATTTGGATCTAGAAGCCACCTTGCCCCCGCATCACATTTAACGATTTTCGGTACTGGGCAACCCATATTAATATCAATAATGTCTGCTGTCGTATATTTATCTACGTATTTCGCAGCATCTACAAGCGTTTCTTTCTCTCCACCGAAAATTTGTAAACTTAATGGTTTTTCTCTCTCATCAATATATAACATATCTAATGTTCTTTTGTTATTCAGTAATATTGCCTTATCACTTACCATTTCAGCACAAACTAAACCTGCACCAAATTCTTTAACTGTTAAACGGAATGCAGAGTTACACACTCCCGCCATCGGTGCTAATACAACCGGATTTTTCATCTCAATATTTGCAATCTTTAACAATCAACCTACTCCTTCCTGCACAGTCACTTTGGCATTAATTCATCTATCGAAACATTTAACGCCTTAGCAACTTCTACTACAAAATCTTGAGAAGGCGATCGATTCCCTCTCTCAACTTCACCTAAAACAGATACTGATACCCCTAATTCTTTAGCAAAACCTTCTTGCGTGTAGCCTTTTAGCTTTCGAAAAGCACGAATGCGTCTTCCCCATTTTTCTGCTTCCATACCGTTACTCCCTCTCGCCTTTTCATTTCTTCTACTTGTGAACGTGAAATGTTTTGTTTTATATCTTGATTAATCTCTAACAACGGAACGATAACAAAAGCTCTTTCGAACATCCGCGGATGCGGAACAATAAGATTCTCTGCTTCAATATTCTCTTGATTATAAAGTAAAATGTCAAGGTCGATAGTCCTCGGCCCCCACCTAATTTCCCTTTTTCTTCCTAGGTCATTTTCTACTTTTTGTGTTACTTTCAATAATTCTTGCGGTGATAAATTGGTAGAAATTTTTATAACTAAATTTAAAAAACAACTTTGGTCAGTATAGCCAACTGGATCAGTTTCATACACTGACGAAACATCATCAACTTGAATATACGGACTTTTATTTAAAAACTGAATGGCTTCAGTTAAATACGTATAACGCTCTCCAATATTTGACCCTAATGCAATGTACGCTATATTATTCATGGACGTTCTCTCGTAATTTCTACTGCTACAGCGCGATAATGGCCCGGTATCGGCGGATCTGGTTTAATCACCTTAATTGTACACCGTGAAATACTTTTATATTGCTTTAATATATCTGCAGCAATATTTTCAGCGATACTCTCCACAAGCTTATACTTTCTATCCTCAACAACTTTTCTACATAATTCGAAAAGCTCTCCATAATTGACCGAATGCTCTAAGTCATCACTTTCCCCTGCACGCTTTAAATCCAACTCCACCGTTAAGTCAACTTTAAATCTCTGACCTAATCTATTCTCCTCTGGAAACACACCATGATAACCATAAAATTCCATATCGTGGATATAAATTTTATCCAATTACCTTACCCCCTTACCAATCATCGCATCCATCATTTTAGCCATACGCGCCATTTCTTTCACATCATGGACACGAACAAACTCACAGCCCTTTTCAATACCAAGACAAACAGTAGCTCCCGTTCCCTCAAGGCGTTCCTCTACTGGCAAATCTAATACGTGCCCAATAAAGGACTTTCTCGAAGTACCTAAGAGAACCGGATAACCTAGCACATTTAACTGTTCTAAATTACGCATCGCCTCTAAGTTCTGCTCCGGTGTTTTAGCAAAACCGATACCTGGATCTAAAATAATATTCTCATCTCGCACACCAGCATTTTTAGCAATTTTAATACTGTCATACAAATCAGCAATCATATCCGCCATTAAATTACGATAATTCATATTATCACGGTTATGCATTAAAATGATGGGTACATCATAATGGGCTGCGACTTCAGCAATTTTCGGCTCCGCCTTCGCCCCCCAAATATCATTAATAATATGAGCACCAGCCTCAATTGCTTGCTTTGCAACTTCAGCTTTATATGTATCGATAGATATAGGTAATTTTACTTCTTTTGAAACTGCTTGAATCATCGGGACGACTCGCTTTATTTCTTCTTCTACTGATACTTTAGCAAAACCTGGGCGAGTAGATTCGCCACCAATATCAATAATATGAGCACCTTCACCTTGCATTTCTTTTGCGTGACGTACCGCAGCATCTACCTCGTTGTAACTCCCACCATCAGAAAACGAATCTGGTGTTACATTTAAAATCCCCATAATTAATGTCTTTTCATTTAAATTCAATGTATATTCGCCGCAGCGTAAATCATAATCCCACTTCAAACTACACATCTCCTCTTCGTAATTCATTTCTGCTCCATAATTTCTCTCTTTGCATTCCATAAAGGTACATTAAACTTTTTGTAACCACTCCTACTTTACCCGGGAAATCCTGCGCTTCTATACGATAAAGCGGAACAATTTCTTGAATGGAGTTTGTTACGAAGACTTCATCCGCTGAAAGTAGCTCATCTTTTGTAAAGAAACCTTCCTTTACTTCTATATTTAATTCTTCAGCACTCTTTATAATAAACGCACGAGTGATACCATTTAAAATACCTGTCTCTAACGAAGGTGTATATAAAACATCACCTTTCACAAAAAATAGATTCGAAACAATACCCTCTGCAACATAACCTGCTTCAGTAAGGAAAATACCTTCCTTGCTCACAACATTTCCAATTTCACGCTTACCTAAAACATTATTTAAATAGTGATGAGACTTCAGGCGAAATGTCCCTTCCGGTGTATTTCGCACTTGTTTTAAAATAACACCTTCTTTTTCTACTACATCTCCTGGAGCTGTTAAAGGTTTTATAAAAACAATAACCGAAGGCTCTTCGTATATTTCCGTTTGTAATCCTATTTCATCTATACCTGCCGATACATTAAAACGTACATATGCATGCTTCAATTCATTCTTAGCGAGTAAATCTTTCAAAATAAGCATCACATCATTTTTTGTCATTGTCCATTTAATTTGCAATGTATCCAGCGCCTCTATTAAACGGTCATAATGATCATCCAATAAGAAAGGATGACCATTATAAATACGAAACGTTTCAAAAACTCCAAGACCATATAAATAACCATGATCATAAGGAGAAATTCTCGCTTCACTTGCTTCTACATACTGACCATTTACGTAAATTAACATAATGTCGCACTTGGACTGTATTTACGAATGAAATTCTGCAATAACTCTTTCCCATGAGAAGTCATAATAGATTCCGGATGGAATTGCACACCCTCTATCGGCAATGTCTTATGACGAAGTGCCATAATTTCCCCTTCCTCCGTCCAAGATGTTACCTCTAAGCAATCTGGTAACGTCTCTTTCTTAACAATAAGGGAATGATAGCGCGTCGCAGTAAACGGATTAGGAATATCCGAAAAAATCGTCTTTCCATCATGATGCATAAGCGAAGTTTTCCCATGCATTAATCGCTCTGCACGAACAACCTCTCCACCAAACACTTGTGCAATAGATTGATGCCCTAAACAAACTCCAAAAATCGGAACCTTCCCCGCGAAGTATTTAATAACTTCCATACTAATCCCCGCTTCATTAGGACTACATGGACCTGGAGAAATCATTAGAAAATCTGGTTTCATATTCTCGATATCTGAAATCGTCACTTCATCGTTACGTTTAACAACGAGCTCTTGTCCAAGTTCTCCAAGAAACTGCACTAAATTAAATGTAAAAGAATCATAATTATCAATCATTAATATCATTTCTCTCACCTAACCGTTTCTTCGCTACGTTCTTTTGCACGCCATAAAGCAATCGCCTTTTTTAACGACTCTTTATATTCATTTTCCGGATTTGAATCAATTACAATTCCCGCCCCCGCTTGTACATGAGCTTTTCCATCTTTAGCAAGAAGTGTTCTAATTACAATATTCAATTCTGTATCTCCAGAATAACCAATCCAACCGATTGAACCTGTATAAATCCCTCGGCGAACAGGTTCTAATTCCTCAATAATTTCCATTGTACGTATTTTCGGGGCACCAGTAATTGTTCCACCAGGGAATACAGCCTTCACTAAATCAAAAGCATCTTTATCTTCTTCCACCTCACCACGCACATTAGAAACAATATGCATAACATGTGAGTATTTCTCAATTACCATAAATTCATCTACTTCTACAGTGCCATATTTACAAACACGCCCTAAATCATTTCTTTCTAAATCCACAAGCATTACATGCTCTGCTCTTTCTTTTTCGTTCTCAATTAATTCTCTTGCTAATTCTTCATCCTCTTGCTCATCCGCGCCTCTAGATCTCGTTCCAGCAATTGGTCTTGTACTTACTTCAGTTCCTTGTTTCTTAATTAACAACTCTGGCGATCCACTAACAATTTGAAAATCCCCAAGCTCCAGGTAACCCATATATGGAGATGGATTAATTTCACGAAGACTTGTATAAATTTCTAGTGGATGCGTTTGTAAAGTTCTTTCTTGTCTCGTCGACAAGTTTACTTGGAACACATCACCCGCCCCAATATATTCTTGAATACATTCAACTGCCTTCATAAAGCCTGTTTCTGTAAAGGCAACCGCTTCGTTTTTCTTTTTAGGACGTTCAAACGGCATAGTCACTTCAGGCACTTCTGCCACCCAAAGATCCTTCCATTCATTTAAACGTTCTTCTGCTTCTGCATGCTTATCTACATAATGTGTAATAATCCACAATAGCTTTTCTTTTTGATCATAGACAAACACATCGTCAAATAATAAAAAGTATATATCGGGTATATTCAGATCATCCTCTGCAAGAGAAGGGAGTTTTTCGATATAACGGATACAATCATAACTAAAGTAGCCAATTGCACCACCTTGAAAAGGCGGGTACTCTGGATTGTAGTCTGTTTTCCATTTCTCCATATATTCTTGCATTAAATCTAATGGATTCCCTCTTTTTATTGTTTCCTTACCGCTTTCACTTATATGTAACTTTTCACCCTTCCCTTGGATTACCGATACCGGGTTTAAACCCACTATGTTATAACGACCGCCACGTCCACTTTCCAGCAAAATATGTTGCGGCTTATCCTGAGAAAGAAATTTATATTGCTTAAAGAAATCTAACTGATATGGAATAGAAAGCGCTAAAGATTTTCTTCGTTGCATATCAACACCCCGTCTTCTTTTATCCCACCCTCTTAGATGAACCAGCTCCAACTACATAAGTTATTTATATAGAGATTGATTATACTCGAAGGCTAGTGAAAATAATTTAATTATACTACCTCTTATTTTACATGAAGTTTTCTAGTCATTCACTCTTTTCCTATTTCCAATCCAAAAAGAAAAAGCATCCTTTTTCAAGGATGCTTTTTCAATCGCATTTAATTATGATTCAAATTGATAAAGTGGTGTACTTAAATAACGTTCACCGTTACTCGGGATAATAACAAGTACCTTTTTCCCTTTACCTAACTTTTTCGCAACTTCTGTTGCTGCATAAATAACTGCGCCTGAAGAGATACCAACTAAAATACCTTCCTCTTTAGCCACTCTTCTCGCATATTCAAATGCTTGCTCTGTTTTCACTTGAATAATTTCATCATATACTTCTACATCCAACGTCTCCGGAACAAATCCCGCCCCAATTCCTTGGATTTTATGTGGACCTGGTTTCCCACCAGATAATACTGGTGAATCTGCAGGTTCTACTGCATAAATTTTAATATCTTTATACGCTTCCTTCAGCACTTCACCAGCACCAGTAATCGTTCCACCTGTACCAATACCTGCAATAAACGCATCTAATTGGTCGCCCATTTGTTCAATAATTTCTGGACCTGTTGTTAAACGGTGAATTTCTGGATTTGATTGGTTTTTGAACTGTTGTGGTATAAAGTAGCCATGCTCTTTCGCTAATTCAGTCGCTTTACGAATTGCTCCACCCATCCCTTCAGGACCTGGAGTCAATACTAATTCAGCACCGTAAGCACGTAATAAATTACGACGCTCAATACTCATTGTTTCTGGCATTACTAAAATTGCATTATATCCTTTAGCAGCCGCTACCATCGCTAAACCAATCCCTGTGTTACCACTTGTTGGCTCAATGATTGTATCGCCCTCTTTTAACAATCCCTTTTTTTCAGCATCTTCAATCATAGCTAGTGCAATACGATCTTTAACGCTACTCCCTGGATTCATAAATTCTAGTTTTAAGTATATATCTGCGCTGTCTGATTCTACGATGCGGTTCAACTTAACGATCGGCGTTTTCCCGATTAATTCTGAAACTGATTGTGCCACTCGCATTCCTGTCACTCCTAACACCGAGTATTTTTATTGGTTTTATCTATATTTAGATTTTGTCAGAAAATTCCCTGTTTGTCAATCTATTCGGAGGGTTAATCCCCTTATTACAAATTCTCAATTAAATTTGTAATATCTTCTTTAGAGAACTTGTATCGTTCATTACAGAAATGACAATGAACTTCTGTTTCTTCTTCTTCTTCACGAATTTGCTCTAACTCTGTTTTACCTAAACTAATTAACACACTCTCAATACGTTCACGTGAGCACGTACAATTAAATTGAACATCCATTGTTTCTAATACTTTTACTTTATCTTCTCCAAGGACTGCATATAGTAGCTCTTCTGGAGAAAGACCTTGTTCGATCAATGTTGATACAGGCGGGATTTTTTGCAAACGATCTTCAATGAATGAAATTGTTTCTTCCTGTGCGCCCGGCATAATTTGAAGGATAAATCCACCCGCCGCTAATACGCTGTCATCTCCATTTACAAGTACACCCACACCAACAGAAGAAGGCGTCTGCTCAGAAACTGCGAAATAATACGTGAAATCTTCCCCTAGTTCTCCCGAAACGATTGGAGATTGACCGATAAACGGCTCACGCATACCAATATCTTTAATTACTGTTACAAACCCTTCTGTACCTACAGCTTGATATACACGTAATTTCCCTTGTTCCGTTCCTTCAAAATCAACATGTGGATTCGTTACGTAGCCACGTACATCCCCATTTGCATGAGCATCTACTAAGATAGGGCCAATCGGACCATTACCTTCTACCTTAATCGTTAACTTTTGATCACCTTTTAACATCGCACCCATCATTGTACCTGCAGTTAAAGAACGACCAAGTGCCGCCGAAGCTGTCCTCCATGTATCATGACGTCTTTGTGCCTCACTTACTGTATTCGTTGTACGTACACTATACGCACGTACTTCTCCATCAAACGCTAACGCTTTTACTAAATAATCTTTCATACTTATTTATTCACCTTTCTCATGCTGTAAATTTGCATTACGCTCATATAACATATACAAGCCTTTTAACGTTAAAAATGGATCTACAATATCAATTACATTCGATTCTTCTGAAATTAATTTCGCCAATCCACCTGTTGCAATAACTTTCGGTTCTTGTTTAGCTTCTTCTTTCATACGCTTAACAATACCTTCCACTTGTCCTACATAACCATAAAGAATACCTGATTGCATCGCACTTACTGTATTCTTCCCAACAACACTGCTCGGTTTTGTAATTTCAATACGAGGAAGTTTTGCTGCCCTACTATATAAAGCCTCTGCTGAAATCATAATTCCTGGCGTAATAACTCCACCCATATAATGCTTTTCTTCATTAATATAACAATATGTAGTAGCCGTACCAAAATCAACAATAATAAGTGGACTTCCATACAATTGGATTCCCGCTACTGCATTTACAATTCGATCTGCGCCTACTTCACGTGGATTTTCATATTTAATATTTAGCCCCGTTTTTATTCCAGGCCCTACTACAAGCGGTTTAATTTTAAAATATTTTTCACACATACGTTCTAAAGCGAACATAATTGGTGGTACGACTGAAGACACAATAATACCTTTCACATCTTCAAACGAAAGACCCTCATGATCAAGTAACTGTTTTACAAGCATTCCATATTCATCTTCTGTCTTATGACGATCTGTTTCCATGCGCCAATGCTGACGAAGTTCCCCCTCTTCAAACACGCCTAGTACAGCATTTGTGTTCCCTACATCCAATACAAAAATCATATTCTCACCACTTATCTTATTTAATCTATATTTGTGTAGTATGTATAAAACTTATAAAAACATCATATCACACATACTTATATAATCAGCTTTCCTATCCTCATCATTTTACAAAAAGATTGCTCTCTATTTCAATTTTTAATACTAGTTTTACTTAAATTACTTTATCCACTAAGCCCTTAATAGTAATTAACAAAAATCTTAACAAACAAAAAAGGAGTGACGATAGTCACTCCTTCATTTCTTACTTATCTTCTTTATCTTCATCGTCTTTCTTCATATTGATGTTTACTTTCACATCATCTGAAGATGTTGGACGCTCAGGTAATCTGCCATAATCATATAAATGATTAATTTGCTCTGCGTCTAATGTTTCTACTTCAAGTAACGTTTTCGCGATAATATCAAGCTTATCTCGTTTTTCAGTAAGAATATGTTTCGCACGAGCATAACATTCTTTAATAATTGTTTGCATTTCCACATCAATTTCATGTGCGATTGCATCACTGTAGTTTTGTTCTGAATGGAAGTCTCTTCCTAAGAATACCTGACCACCTTGTGAGCTACCAAATTGCATCGGTCCAAGCTTATCACTCATACCGAATTCCGTAACCATACGTCTTGCAATACCAGTTGCACGTTGGAAATCGTTGTGAGCACCTGTACTTGCTTCACCAAATACAATCTCCTCAGCTACTCGACCACCAAGTAAACCAGTGATTTTATCAAGTAACTCTGGCTTTGTCATGAAGTAACGATCTTCCTTCGGAAGCATTACCGCATATCCACCAGCCTGACCACGAGGGACAATTGTTACTTTATGAACGACATCAGCTTCATCAAGAACAACACCAATTACAGTATGGCCTGCTTCATGGAAAGCAACGATATTACGTTCTTTTTCAGAGATAACACGACTTTTCTTAGCTGGACCTGCAATAACACGATCCGTTGCTTCATCGATATCACTCATATCAATCTTCTTCTTATCTCGACGTGCAGCTACTAAAGCAGCTTCGTTTAATAAGTTTTCAAGATCCGCACCAGAGAATCCTGGTGTACGAGTCGCAATTGCTCTTAAATTAATATGCTCATCAAGCGGTTTATTACGCGCATGTACTTTCAGTACAGCTTCACGGCCATTTACATCTGGACGATCTACTGTAATTTGACGGTCAAAACGACCTGGACGTAATAACGCTGGGTCAAGAATGTCTGGACGGTTTGTCGCAGCAATGATAATAATACCTTCGTTTGCACCGAATCCATCCATTTCAACAAGTAACTGGTTCAATGTTTGCTCACGCTCATCATGACCACCACCAAGACCTGCGCCACGTTGACGACCTACTGCATCAATTTCATCAATGAAAATGATACAAGGAGCATTTTTCTTTGCATTTTCAAATAAATCACGTACACGTGATGCACCGACACCGACAAACATCTCTACAAAGTCAGAACCACTGATAGAGAAGAATGGAACGCCAGCCTCACCTGCAACAGCACGTGCTAATAAAGTTTTACCTGTACCTGGAGGTCCAACTAATAGGACACCCTTCGGAATACGGGCACCAACTTCAGAAAACTTACGAGGGTCTTTTAAGAATTCAACTACCTCGACAAGTTCTTGTTTCTCTTCATCCGCCCCAGCAACATCTCTGAAACGAACTTTTTTCTTTTCATCATTATATAACTTCGCCTTACTTTTCCCGAAGTTCATAACACGGCTACCGCCGCCTTGAGCCTGGTTTAATAAGAAGAAGAATAAAATGAAGATGATGACAAACGGAATGATTGAAGTAAAGAATGTTACCCAAGCACTTGTTTCTTCTGCTGGTTGATACTTAACTTCGGCACCTTTCGCTTTATCATTGATTTTCTTTTGTAATTCCTCAGTATTTGGTGCATAAGTAACAAATTGTTCTCCTTGGCTAGAGTTATTGAATTGTCCTTTTACCTCAAATACACCATTTTTCGGTTGAAGTTGCACATTACGCACTTCACCGCTTTCTAGTTTAGTAATGAATTTGTCGTAGCTAACTGATGTCGTTTTTTGTGTCGAACCATTAAAATAGCTCACGATTCCAATTACTACTAAGAATATCAGTAAATAAAAGATGGTATTACGGAAGATACGATTCATTCCTAACCTCCTCTCACGGCATAAACACTATAGTAAATCGTAACATAGAAAAACTTTCCTATACAATTGTAAAGCCTGTATTTAATTAATTTGAGTAAACGCTTGGTTTTAATACGCCTACATAAGGAAGATTACGGTACTGCTCTTTATAATCTAATCCATATCCTACTACAAATTCATGTGGAACAGTAAATCCAACATAATCCGCTTTCAGATCAACCTTACGGCCTGTTGGCTTATCTAATAATGTAACAATTTTTACAGACTTCGCTTTACGATATTTGAATAAGTCTACTAAGTAGCTTAGTGTAAGACCACTATCAATAATATCTTCGACGATTAAAATATCGCGACCTTCTACAGAAGTATCAAGATCTTTTAAAATTTTCACTTCGCCTGTTGAAACTGTAGAGTGACCATAACTAGATACAGCCATAAAATCCATTTCAAGATATGTATCTGTTCTCTTTAATAAATCTGCCATAAATGGCATTGCGCCTTTTAATACACCAATTGCAAGAGGTACTGTGTTTTTATAATCCTCTGCAATAACTGCACCTAGTTCGCGCACCTTTTCTTGTATTTGTTCTTCAGAAATTAATACTTTTTCGATATCTTGATTCATCATTTCATTATCCTCCCGGAAGACTCCTTGCTTTTGTAGTGAATAATCATATATTTACCCTTCTTTGCCATCTCTTTCGAAATTGCAAATGCAGATCGCTTCAACAAGGGTACCCAAATAATGTTCCCACTTGCATCACAAACGACCGGCCATTCTTCTCTTTTTTCTTTTGGTACTTTCGCTTCGATAAAAATAGCTTTTATCTTTTTCGTGCCATCCATACCTTGTATTGACATGCGATCTCCATTTTCCCTAGAACGAATACGAAGTGGATATGATATATCATTATACTTAGCAACAAATACTGTTTCATTCATGTTACTTGGTATATCTTCGCTCACCTCTGTTACAAATTCATCCCCGTTCAATAGTGTAATGGTCCCGGGTACTGATAAATCTTGCAAAAAAGGAGAGACAATTTCTTGTTTAAATCTAAAGCTACACTCCTCGTATGTGCGAACAATTTTCAAATCACCTGGAAAATCAAGTGAACCTGAAGGTTGTGTCCGCTTAAAAAACTCAATCACCTTGTCAATATGTATAGAAGAAAGAGAAGATGGAATCTTATATTCATAAAGATAGTTTAATATTAGTTGAATCCCTCTTCTTTGTAAAGGCATAGACATGGATTCAAAGGCAGGAATTGATAAGCTAATTTGTTTATCACTTTTTTTTGTAATTACTTTATTCATTTTCTCAAAAGCTAATTCCTGCAAATAAGCCTCATCCTCTTGCATCTGCACGCTAAATTTTTGGAATTTCTCATGCATTTGTGGATTTTCTTCTTTTAAGTGAGGAAGGACATATTTACGTAATCGATTCCTTGTATATACTTCCTTTTTATTACTCGGATCTATACGTGGAATTAAATTTAGCTTATTACAGTAATCAACAATTTCTTCCTTCGTTACCCCAAGTAACGGCCTAATTAAATATCCATTATGAAAAGGACGCTTCACTGCAATTCCTGCATATCCTTTCGGAGTACTCCCTCTTACAAGACGCATTAAAATTGTCTCGACTTGATCATCTCCATGATGTCCAAGAGCAACATATCTTGCATCATATTTCTTCATTATTCTTTCCAAAAATGCATATCTGCATTCTCTAGCAGCAACCTGTGCATTCATTCCGTATTGCTGTTGATATTGTGATACATTAATCCTTATCGTTTCACAAATAATTCCTAGTTCTTCACAAAGGTCCTGCACAAACTGTAAATCCTCATGAGATTCATCACCTCTAAACATATGATCTACATGAGCTACTACAATTTCCAACTGTTTTTCCGCTCTTTTTTCTAATAAATAATATAAAAGGGCTAACGAGTCAGGACCACCAGAAACTCCCACAACAATTGTTGAATCATTCTTTAATACATCATGCTGCTTTACAAAGTCATCTACTTTTTCAACAAATGTATCTTTCAACTTCGCAATCACCTTTCATTAAACAAGAACAGCAACGTTAGTTACCTTGTCTATAATGGTACAACTTTTACAAACATTGTGCAAAAAAAAGATATACAAAAATTACATTTTTATCTTACATCCTCCGTGTATATTCATAAAATCAATAACATTACCTTTTCCCACAAAAAAACCTAGGTATTCACCTAGGTTTTTAAAATCAAATTATAGATAAACATTCCACTTATATTTTACTGCGCCTGCATTCCTACAATCGGAATCGTAGCCCACTTCGGCATATTTTTCTTCACTTTTGCCACCACAATAGTCATATCATCATTTATATAACCATCACAAGAGCGAATCACTTCTTCCATAATGATATCAGCAATTTCTTGCGGGTCTTCGGTTTGCAATTCTTTAATTTTCCGCTTCATCCATAATTCATGATTCTCTACATGCTGCGCGCCCTCAAAAATCCCATCGCTCATCATAATAAGGATATCGCCCGTTTTTAATTGTTCACCCACCACATCAACTTCAACATCTTCGATGATTCCCATCGGCAAATTACTTGCTTCAATTTTCAAAATATTATTCGCGCGTTTAACAAAACTCGGGGTTGATCCAATCTTTAAAAACCTAGCACTCGCATCCCGCAAATCTACCATAGCTAAATCTAATGTTGTAAACATCTCTTCTGTCGTTCTCAAAGAAAGAATTGAATTGATAGACTTAATAGCTATTTCTTCATCAATACCCGATTGGAGTATTTTTTGTAATAATTTCACCGTTTCCTTACTTTCCATATGAGCTCTTTGCCCATTACCCATACCATCACTAATCGCAAGTGCGTATTTACCAACACTTAAATCCATCATCGCATAAGAGTCACCCGAAACAAACCCACCGCCTTTTGCGGCTGTAGCCAATCCTGTATCAAGAGAATACGTCTTCGCCGAACCAAATGATATTAAACTGTGGCCATTCGGATAAGAAGACTTTTCTTCATGTTTAACGACAATATTTTCTTTAAGGATATCCGAAAGCATCGGTGCAACTAACTTTTCACATTCACCATGTTCATTAGATGCAACTGGAATCAACATTTCAATATCAATACTTCCTCTATCTAAACAATAAATATCAACATGCTCTACTTCGACACCAAAATCACGGAACGCTTGCATAATCTGCTCTTCCTGCACTTGATGATTTTCACGCTCTCGTTGTATCTCCTTAGCAAAATCTTCCATAACCTTTGATACACCTAATAGTTGCTCCGCTACTATTCTACGATTTTCCTTCATTTGTTTTCGCAATTTTTGCCCCTCATAGAAGTGATCTAATTCACCCGCTACTAAATCCGTCACTTTTTTCCCTCTCACACAATGCTTATCCCACTCACGAACTAATTTACGATTATGTTGCAGGGTTCCTTCTTCCGTTTCATTCATTATTTGTTTCATATAATCGTACGTTTTATCGAAATTCACTACCCAGCATTGATCCTTTTTAAAGCACGTTTGACATGTTTTCGCAGTAATTGTACTCAAAAACAAATCTGCTTCTGTCTCTTTATCTTCTTCCTCTACATACCCATATACAGAAAAACTATTAGATAAAGCAGCAAATACATTTGCGAATTGGTTGATTTTGTTCGCTGTAACATCACGCATCCTTCTTAAATATTGTTGTTGATCTTGCGAATGCTCTTGTGTACCTGGCATAAATTTAGCAATACGATCCAAAACAAGCTTTGGCGTTAATAAGAAGATAGCAATCGCTACACCTGACTCAATTAAAGTTGTTACAATATTTGTCTGCTTGTCTACATATAATGTAATTAAGCTTGTCCCTATTAATAAACCTAAACTAACACCTAAACGCTTCCCTTCTTTTAACAACCCACCAAGTAATCCAGAAAAAGCGAGAAGGCTAAGCTGAGACAAACTAGACACATTTGCTAAACTTAATATCAATCCTGTTACGACCCCCACTGTAGATCCTGTAGCAGCACCCGCAATAAATGCAAATACTAGTACTAAATACCTTGTAAAAATATGTTGAATAGAAGCATCATATACAAACCAATCTGTTGTACCCGTTAAAACAGATGCTAGTAATATAATCAAACAAACAATTTCTTCCGTCTCTAACGCCTGTTGCTTTCCTTTCCTTTCCACTAAAAGCGGGACACTTTGTAAAAATATCATAGTTAATACGAAACTAAGCCCAGCCTCAATGGTACTAACGAGTAAATCGTACATGGTGACAGTTTGTTGCGCAAAATATACAACAACTAAGTGTGCGGTTAATGCGGAGATAAATACTTGAAATGGAACAAGTCCAACGGTTTTACGTGTAAATCTACTAAAGAAGATATTATAAATGAAGAAAGTAAAGATAGATGCAAAAGTAAAAAACAAATTATCTATCGAGACTGAAAGAGCTCCTCCCATTAGAGCTAAAAATGCTAGCGGCATCTTATCCCGCTTCATAACATAAACAGCAGCAAAAAACGGTAGTGCAAACGGTAAAATATTTGTTAATATATATGCTCTTCCCAAAAGAAAACCAATAACAACAATAATAAATCCCCATCTAAAGAAAACTTGTTCGAATTTCATTCGCAACTTACTCGTCCACTTTATTCCTCCAAGCTGACTCTCATTCATTGCCAATGCACTTGTATTCATAGTATTCCTTCCTGCTTTAGGCATATTTTTAACACCACCTGCATAGTTTAATTACTGTCATTATAAAAGATGATTGTTGGGATTTTTGTCAAAACAACAGTTTTCACTTTTATAATCGTTCGACTTTTTATTCGAAATAACTCTACAGATATACACGGTATGTAAGTTATCCTTGATTTTTTAATTAAATATTCAGAAAATATAGGGTGATTTTGTAGAAGTGTTGTATGTCTTAATCCATTTAACAAAAAAAGATCATGCAAATTTGCATGATCTTTTTAGATGACCCGTACGGGATTCGAACCCGTGTTACCGCCGTGAAAGGGCGGTGTCTTAACCACTTGACCAACGGGCCGTTAAAATAAATATAGCGGCGGAGGGGATCGAACCCCCGACCTCACGGGTATGAACCGTACGCTCTAGCCAGCTGAGCTACACCGCCATGTCGTCGTATTTAACGGACAATTAGTATCTTACATCAGATATTATTTAAAGTCAACACATCTTGAAAACTTTTTTAAAATATATTTTCACATATAAAAAAGCACCCTGAGCCATCACTCTGGGTACCTCTCTATATGTTAAAAACTAAACGGCCTTATTATCCGCGACGTGCGCCACGGCCACCACGTTTAGACTCTGTGTTACGCTTTAAAGAAGTTAAACGATCTTCGCTATCCTTTAAGAAGCGCGCCATCTTTTGCTCAAATGTTTCTTTTGGAGCTCGGTCGTTACCGCCACCACGATTATCTCTGTTGAAAGAGCGATTATTACGTTGTGGACGTCCAGAACGTTGTTGATCACCACCGCGTTGGTATTCACCACGTGGACGATCTCCTTCTGTTTTTTCACGTTCTTTCGCTTTTTTGATAGATAAACCAATCTTTCCATCTTTTTCAACATTAATAACTTTTACTTCTACTTGGTCGCCCACTTTTAAGTGATCGTTAATATCTTTTACATAGTTATCAGCAACTTCACTAATATGAACAAGACCAGTTAAGCCTTCTGGCAGCTCCACAAAAGCCCCAAAATTTGTAATACCTGTTACTTTACCCTGTAACTTGCTGCCTACCTCGATTGACATAAAAAAAATGCTCCTCCTTAGTGGTTAAAAAGTCAAATTTTACTTTATTATATATAATCCTAAAATATAGTGTCAATAAGACATACTCTACTTCGAAACAGGAAAAATTATCTCCCCTTTACCAGAGAAGAAATAATCCCTTCTAGCAATCTTTAATACGTACTCTTCATCATTTAACTTTTGAACTTCGTCTTTTAGACTTTTTTCTTTATTCGTTAATGAATCCAGTTCTTTTTTCATGTCCTTAACTTTTGCTTCTTTTGCTTTAATGGAACTGTTTTGTTGATAAAACGTTACACTAATACTCGCAATAATTGTAAAAGTAAAGACAAGAAAAACCGCTAAACGGCGATAAAGTCGCTTCCTGTTCTCATCCGTTTGTATTATATGCTCTTTAACAGGATTTGGACTCTGTTTTTCGATTGTTCTTTGTCTCAGTTCCCTCATTTCCGAGGTCCCCCTAACTTCTTTTTTATACGCTCCCATATTTGGAAGATATGTCCCTTCAATTTTGCTATATATTGCAGGAACCCTATATGTTTCACTATAAAAAGTTTAACACGATTAGGGAGAAGTTTCCATATGAGCGAAGCAATAAATCGAACAGGCCAGAAAAAAACTTTCCATATGAAAAGTAATATCCAAATCACAATTTTCCATAACACATGTCCAATTGAAAGCAGTATACGAAATAAGAATAATATAAATGCAATAAATAGCTGCGCTATAATAATAACAGGTTTTATCATGAGTAGCTGTATAATTCGAACAAAAAAATATGTTGTTTGCATAAAAATATAGATGAGAAAATTTAACAGCTTCATGTATAGTGCTTTCAGTAAGCTTTGATATGCCGCAAAACCACATAACAATGCCAAAAACACATATATACGTAGTTCAGCTTCATTTACGAGAAGCAATACATAAAAGACGAATAATGCTTGGACAATCCAAAATAATATATCTTGTATAAATACAAGCCAACGTTTACGTTCTTGGCGCTTTAAAAAACGTTGATATGTATCTAAAGACGCTCCAATCCAAGCACCCATTCCAATCATTGAAAGCATTGTATACAACTGAATTGTTAGACTCATTTAAACAACTTACTAAAGAAACCTTTAGTTTTTTCCCCTTGATTTTCATCAATATACAGCATCTCATTAACTTTCCCTTTAATCGACACAATACCTTTTTCTACATCTAAATTTTTCATTTGTAAATTTTGACCACGAATCGTTAAAAAACCCATTACGGTCTCTAGCAAAAACTCTTCGCTATCAAAACTCTCTACCTGCTTCACACCGGTAATATCAATTATACGCCTGCCACGCATAATAATGTCATGTTCTACAGAAACATTTTGTTGATTAGAAGACGTAGGTGAGTAACCATTATTCACGTAAATCCCCCCATAGGTTTTTACTAGCTAATAGTAATGTATGAGGGGATACATGATTTTAGAACAAGCCTTCTTCCGCTTTTACTTTTTCTTCACGAACTAAGCTATACATATTTGCTGCATCTTCTTTTTTAGTTGTTTCTTTCAATTCATTTATTTTTACAGTCACTATTTTTTGACCAAAACGAATTGTTAATTCATCAGCTACTTTCACATCAGAACTCGCTTTTGCCACTTGACCATTAATAGATATTCTTCCTTGATCAGCTACTTCTTTCGCTAATGTTCTTCTTTTTATTAAACGTGACACTTTTAAAAACTTATCTAGACGCATATCAAATCCCCCTATTAACGCTCTGTTTGTTTCGCTTCTTCCCATAAAACATCTAACTGTTCTAATGATAAATCTTCCATCTCTTTATTCATTTCAGCTACTTTTGCCTCCATGTATAAAAAACGACCAGTAAATTTCTCATTAGTTGAACGTAACGCCTCTTCTGGATCTATTTTGTAATGACGGGCTATATTAACAAATGCAAATAGTAAATCACCAAACTCACCTAGCATCTTTTCCTCATCCATGTTTGTAACTTCTTGTTGGAACTCTTGCCATTCTTCCAAAGCTTTCTCTATCATCGGCTGCACATCAACCCAATCAAATCCAACCTTACCAGCTTTCTTCTGAATTTCAAAGGCGCGTAGTAACTGCGGCAAACTTTTAGGAACGCCATTTAAAACAGATTCTTTCACGAATCCTTTTTCTTGTTTTTTAATTTCTTCCCAATTGGCAATCACTTCATCAGCATTGTTTACATCCGTATTTCCAAATACATGTGGATGACGACGAACCATTTTTTCAGATAGAGTTCGAATGATATCATCTATAGAGAACCAACCTTCATCTTCTCCGATTTGAGCATGAAGCATAACTTGTAATAATATATCACCTAATTCTTCTACTAAGTGATCATCATCCTCTTCATCAATTGCTTCCAACACCTCATAAGCTTCCTCAATTAAATATTTCTTTAATGATTGATGCGTTTGCTTTTTATCCCACGGACAACCATTTGGACCACGCAGGTCTGCAATAATTTCTCTAAGAACATCAAACTGTTGATACAAGGACGCACGCTCCTGAACAGGTGGCACGTACACACTTGTTAAATTATTCAATTCCGTTTCATGATCTAACATGTACAACGGTACCTTCTTTACTTGTTCAAATGAAGTTCCTGCAGCTGTTACGATATACACTTCATAATCATCTGGCAACATCTCCATTAATGTTAATTTCACATCAGATGCAACGAATGCATCATATACTTGGCAAAAGATTAAATGTTGACGTAATTCTAATTGCCCTCTTTCAAATGATGTAGCATCAAGTAATTGAAATCCTTCAATCGGATCAATTTTTAGGCTTGCAAACATAGGATCAAGGAAACTTTGTCCACCCTCAATTCGCACTTCAACATTTGAAACGTCTCCTTTTTCCAACAATAGCTGAACTGTTCTTTCTGCTACAAGTGGATGCCCCGGAACCGCATAGATAATTTCTGTACCTTCAGCTTGTTCTAGCAATTTATTCGCAATTGTTTCATATACAATTTCAAACGTATCATGTGCTTCATATACAGCATCAAAAGCCGTATATTGTATGCCTTCTTTCTCCAATTCTTCTATAACTGGATGTTCCTTCGTTCTAACAAACAGATGATCTGCTTCTTTTATTTTTCGATATACACCCATCGTTAGCTGATCTAATTCACCAGCACCTAAACCTAAAACAGTAATGATTCCACTCACAACCTGTCACCTCTATCCACTCTTCTTCAATGAACCTTCTTTTTTCTCTTGTTTCATAACAGTTCCTAATTCTTTTTTTGTAAATACACGTAATTTTAAAATAAAAAACATATATGTCAATCCGCCGATGGCTACACCTAACAACGCTTCAAGCGTCGCGCTCGCTCTATGTTCCGTATCAATTACTAATCCAGACATCTGCAACACACGCGTGAACATCATTAATACAAACCCCATACAGATACCACTAATTACTACACCTAACATATTTCGCTTATTGATAAGTGACACTGATACAGCTCTCATAAGCAACAAACTATTTAGTCCAGAAATTATGATTAACGCACATAAAGTCGCTAAGGCTGCCCCTTTCACACCAAAATAAGGCATGAATATATAATTTAACGCTAACTTTAAGCAACCTCCAAATACAACAAATAATGCTGGCTTAAATGTTTGTCCCAACCCTTGTAAAATAGAAGCCGTCGTAATTGACAATGAACTAAATAAAATAGATAAAGATAAAATAGATAAAACATCTGATCCATCACTATTTTCAAACAACATAATATTCGTAGGTTGAATAATACAAGTTAGTCCAATAGCTGCTGCAAATCCAATAACAAATGTTATTTTCATTGCTAACTTTACCTTTTCTTGAATAAAGGAAAGATCTCCTCTTTCTTTCGCCGCTGTAATAATTGGAATAAGTGATAACGAGAAAGAAGTCGTCACAACAGTACCTAATTGCATTAGCGGAATACTTCTATCATAAACACCCTTTAATACTTTTGCACTTTCAGTCTGTTCTCCCGCACCAATAAGTAAAGTGTACAAGGACATTGAATCAGCCATCTGTATAAAAATAAGCACTAAATTACTAACACAAATCGCTAACCCCTGCCAAAAAAGGATTTTAATTATCTTCCTTTTACCCTTAATTCTCGCTACACGTTTAAAAAATATGGAACGAAAATCTCGACGCATATACAACATAAGTACAATAATCCCAATAAGTCCACCCGCAATTGAGCCTAACATAGCCCCTGCACCAACTGTATATAAATCAAATCTGTGAGCAATTAGGAATAGCGATAAAAATACAATAATAGAAACTCGAATTGTTTGTTCTATTACTTGCGAAACAGCCGTTGGCATCATATTATTGAACCCTTGAAAATACCCTCTTGCTACAGACAAAAACGGCATCAATAAGAACGAAAATGAAATAACACGTAGCAACTTATCTAAGTGCATATCGCCCATAGCTATCGCGATTGTTTCGGCCCCAAAAAACAATGTAAAGAAACCTATAAAACCAATTCCTAATAAAAACCAAAAAGATACACAAATAATTTCTTCTGCTTCTCTCTGTTTTCCCCACTCTAGTCGTTCTGCAACCATTTTTGAAATGATAACAGGAAACCCATAAGTAGCTAAAATTAAACAAAATCCATAAAACGGGTAAATTTGTTGGTAAATATAAAAACCAATATCCCCTGCTATATTTTGATATGGAATACGGTAAAAAGCGCTTAATACTTTTGTAACAAAACTTGCAATCGTTAATATAATAGCCCCACGCCAAAAGGCTTGATACTTCTTCGCTTCCATACAAGAAAACTCCTTTTTCTATTCTCACCTCTCATATTATATCATAAAGAAAAGTACAAAATCCCTTACCACCACGGGTAATACTAGGTCCCTACACGTTAAAAATATTCAACGAAAAAAGGTAGCAAAGCGCTACCTTCATTCAATATACATATATCTCCAAATAATTGATTTCTCAAAAAGAAAGATCATAATTAGGAAAGATTGCTACTTCTAAAATCAATATACCCTTACTGTTCCATTTGTTTCGCTAAGAAACTGGCAGCAGTATTAACCGCTTTATGCTCGATTTCGCTTATAATAGCTTCTTTTGAAAAAATAATGACGGCTCCAATTGGGTCTCCGTTTGCAACAATCGGTCCAACTGTATAAGAATGAACCTTTTCTGTTACACCATCGATAATGGAAATATCACTTTCGTCCGTCATAATAACAGACTTTCTTTCTTCCATCGTTTTTTCGATTAGATCGCCAACACTTTTATTTAAGTATTCTTTTTTCGATACGCCTGATACTGCGATGATAGAATCTCGGTCACAGACAAGCACATTATGTCCTAAGCTGTCATATAAAGCCTCAGCATATTCCTTTGCAAAATCACCTAGTTCACTAATTGGAGAATACTTCTTTAAAATTACTTCTCCATCGCGATCAACAAATATTTCTAGTGGGTCTCCTTCTCGAATACGTAAAGTTCTACGAATTTCCTTTGGGATTACTACCCTGCCTAAATCATCAATTCGACGTACGATTCCAGTTGCTTTCATTCTAATGCTGCCTCACTTTCTACTGATGATCAAAGTGGTGAATTTACCTGTTCATGTAAAAATCACCAACTGTTAGACATAGTATTTTACACATTAGTTCTTCTATGCACGTCGAATTGTATTTTTTTATCTTATTTTAGGCATTTATTACTTCTTTTTTCACATCTGGTAAGCCTTTTAATAAATTTTCAGCAATTGTTAACCACTTCGATGTCTCTAAGCCATTTGTTTTCATAACAATTTTCAATTGTGATCCTTCCATTCCTAGACCGATCATACGTCCAAAACTATTTCCGAGCATGAATAATTTTCCACCATCAATATTTTGACTTGCTTGTTCAGAAAACAGGAATGTTACTTCAAATTTATTTTGCTTAATTAACTCAATTTGTTCTTTCATTGCCAACACTTTAATATTTGCAATTTGTAATAAATAACCAACTTCTTGTGGGTAATCACCGAATCTATCGATCATTTCTTCCTGCAATTCTTCAATATCCTCAATTGCAGAAACACCTCTAAATTGTTTATACATCATAATTTTTTGCTTACTATCTGAAATATAAGCATCTGGTAAGTATGCATCTACCTCTAAGTCAATTTCAACATTAACTGTATTTTCAGCTCCATCTGTTCCTCTTCGCTGTTCAATTGCATCTTTTAACATTTGAGAATATAGATCAAATCCGACAGAATCAATAAACCCATGCTGTTCTGCTCCTAACAAATTACCTGCTCCACGAATAGATAAATCTCTCATCGCAATTTTGAAACCAGATCCAAGTTCTGTGAACTCTTTAATTGCTTGCAGACGCTTCTCTGCAACTTCTGACAGCACTTTGTCACGTTTATAGGCAAAGTATGCATATGCAACACGATTAGAACGTCCAACACGCCCACGAAGCTGGTACAACTGTGATAACCCCATACGATCTGCATCAAATACAATTAACGTATTTACGTTCGGAATATCTACACCCGTCTCAATAATTGTTGTACTTACAAGAACATCATGCTGTCCTTCTAAAAATGATAGCATAACAGACTCTAATTCACTTTCGTTCATTTTCCCATGTGCGTACGTTACGCGAGCATCTGGAACTAACATCGAAATTTCATCTGCTTTTCTTTCAATATCCTCTACACGGTTATATAGGAAGTAAATTTGACCGCCTCTTGCAAGCTCTCGCTCTATCGCCTCTCGCATTAATGCTGGATTATACTCTACTACATACGTTTGGACTGGGAAACGATTTTCTGGCGGTGTCTCAATAACAGATAAGTCGCGCACACCAAGCATAGACATATGAAGCGTCCGCGGAATCGGAGTTGCCGTTAATGTTAATACGTCAACATTCGCCTTCAATTGTTTAATTTTTTCTTTATGCGTTACACCAAATCTTTGTTCTTCATCAATAATAAGAAGCCCTAAATCTTTATAAGTGACATCTTTAGATAAAATACGATGTGTTCCGATTACAATATCTATTGTGCCATCCTTTAAGCCCTTAATCGTTTCATTTTGTTGTTTTCTCGTACGGAATCTACTTAATAATCCTATATTGATTGGATAATCTTGAAAACGCTCTCGAATTGTTTCATAGTGTTGCTGCGCAAGAATCGTTGTCGGTACTAAAATTGCAACTTGTTTTTCATCCATAATTGCTTTAAATGCCGCACGAATAGCCACTTCCGTCTTTCCATACCCTACATCACCACAAAGGAGCCTATCCATCGGGCGTCCGCGTTCCATATCTTTTTTAATCTCGTCAATAGAACGTAACTGATCCTCTGTCTCTTGATATGGGAAAGATGATTCGAACTCTTGTTGTTCTGCCGTATCTGGCGTATATGCATAGCCTTTTGAAGCTTCGCGCTCAGCATATAGTTTAATTAGGTCATCCGCAATGTCTTGTACAGATTTTTCAACTTTCGTTTTAACCTTTTTCCAATCATTTCCACCTAATTTGTAAACTTTCGGATCCTTACCTTCAGACCCTACATATTTTTGGACTTGATCAATTTGTTCAATTGGAACGTATAACTTATCATTACCTTGATATTTAATATTTAAATAATCTTTATGAACACCATTAATCTCTAATGTCTCAATACCTAAAAATTTACCTATACCATGATTTACGTGAACTACATAATCTCCAACTTTTAATTCCGAATAACTTTTAATACGTTCAGCATTCGATAACTTTTGTTTACGTTGTGATTTTTTAACTTTCTTATGAAAAAGCTCCTTTTCAGTAATGACAACAAGCTTTTGCATCGGCATTTCAAACCCTGCATGTAAATCACCTACAGCAATTTGTAGCCTTCCAGGCAATAAGATATCTGTGCCTTCTACAATATCTGCCTCAATATCATAATCACTTAAAATATGTTGTAATTTCTTCACACGTTCATCATCTGTTCCAAGTACAACAGTCGTAAAATGCCCTTCATTCCATCTATCAATTTCTGTTTTTAACAAATTCATCTGTCCATGGAAATCTTGCATTGTTTTACATGTTACATTTACAATATTTTGCGGATGTGTGTGTGCGATATGACGCAAGAATAACGTTAAATATACAAAACTTCTTTTTTTATGATGAAGAAACCCCTCAAATGCGTGAGAGAAAGATAAATCTTGAATAATTGTTCCTTCACCAAGAAGTGATATATACCATTCCGCCTCTTCTGTTTCAAGATGTGATGCTGTTTCTTGAATACGGGAAATCTCATCTAAAATTACAACACCATCTTCTGGTAAATAATCTATCAGACTAGCAGGTTCTTTATAGAAAATAGATAAGTATTTAAACATCTGTTCTATACTTTGCCCGTTTTTCAACATCTCAATTTCATGACTTACCGTCTCAAGCACTGTAGTCTTTAGTTTATCATCAGAAAGTTTTTGCATCGTCTTAGTCAAACCTTCTTCAAGATGCTGAATTCCTGATTTTAATTCTTCCTGTGAAAATAAAAACTCTGTTGCCGGACCAAACCTAACGCTTTCTTTTTTACCTTGAGAACGCTGTTCATCCACATCAAATAATCGAATAGAATCGACTTCTGTATCAAAAAATTCAATACGAAATGGTAGTTCTTCAGTTAAAGGATAAATATCTAATATTCCCCCGCGCAAACTGAACTCCCCTGGAGCTTCTACCATCGACTTACGTTCATAGCCAATATGATGTAAAGTATGCAAGAGCGCATCTAAATCAATCTCTTGCCCTAGATTGATTTCAACTTGCTTTTGCTTCCACAATTCTTTTATTGGTAAAAATCTACGCAATCCTGCCACTGGCGCTACAATGATTCCATTCTCTCCCGCAGCCAAGCGATTTAACACTTCTATACGTTGCGCCTTCAATTCTGGACTTGCAACCCCAATTTCCGATGCTATCAGTTCATTCACTGGATATAGCCACACATCTTTTTCACCAAGTAACGCCACTAAATCTTCATGTACTTTTTGTGCTTGGTATAAGTTATGTGTAACGATTAATTGTGATTTTTTTGTTTTTTTATATAAAGCCGCCATTAATAATGAACGAGAAGACGTTGCCATCCCTGATATAAGTTGTTCTTTTAACCCATCTTCTAATCCATTAATAACCGATTGTATCTCTTCATTTTTATAAAATTGCTCTAATAAACCTATCATTTTTAAAACTCCTCTCAACATAAAGAGCAAGTCATTCTATTTTATGCAAATATTTTGGAAAAGGAAAACAGAAAAATGCTTTGGACATGCCAAAGCGACAACATTTCATTGCAGAAATTTTTCATACTCATAATACTCAGGATAAGATGCGAGCGTTTCTTGACACGATTCACAAATTGTTTTTATATATATATTTCCATTCTCATGAAAATGAATCATCTCTACTACTTCCTGCTCTGTTAGTTGAAATAAAACGTCGCTATATACTTTTTCTGCGTTAATGGAGCCTACATTACCTCCGCAGTGTCTGCAATAATAATACCCTTCCATACTAGCCTCCTAAAAATTCAATTACTACTAGTATGGGTAAAACAAAAGAGAAATATTCCCAATCTCATTTTTAACTATTGAAAGTATTCATGATTTGGAGAAAAGGCTTATTTAGCCACTCTTCACATGCATCCGCTGCTTTTTCAATAGAATGGTTAACATCCGGAATCTCTTCAGATGTAAAGCGTCCTAATACATAATCGACTACCTTCATTCCATTTTTCGGGCGATCGATTCCCATACGGATACGTTGAAATTCTTGTGTTCCTAGGTGCGAAATCGTTGACTTTACACCATTATGTCCACCAGCACTACCTTTCATGCGAAGACGCAATTTACCTACAGGAATGTCTAAATCGTCGTACATAACAACGAAGTCCTCAACATCAATTTTATAATAATCCATGAGTGGACGAATACTTTCCCCAGATAAATTCATATATGTTAGCGGCTTTAATAAGATTACCTTTTCTCCATTAACAAACCCTGCACCAAATACACCTTTAAATTTTTGTTCATTCAAAGAAATGTTCCAACGCTTCGCAAGTTCATCAATGGCCATAAATCCAATATTATGCCTTGTTAATTCATATTCTCTACCTGGGTTCCCAAGTCCTACTATCAATTTCATTCTTGTACCACTACTTTCTTTTTTCGATACGAAAAGACGTAACCAAAATTGGTTACGTCTCATTCTATCCAATTAATTGAATAATACACTCACAGATTCTTCTTCGTATACACGAATGATTGCTTCTCCAATTAATGGAGCAACTGAAAGTTCATGTACTTTGTCGATTTTCTTCTCTTCTGGTAATACGATAGAGTTCGTTACAACTAACTCTTTAATATTTGAATTTTGAATACGCTCAATTGCTGGGCCAGATAATACTGGGTGTGTACAGCAAGCATATACTTCAGAAGCACCGTTCTCAACAAGAGCGTTTGCTGCTAATGTAATTGTACCAGCTGTATCAATGATGTCATCAATTAAAATCGCTGTTTTGCCTTCAATATTACCGATAATGTTCATTACCTCTGATACGTTCGGACGAGGACGACGCTTATCAATAATAGCGATTGGCGCTTTTAGACGATCTGCCATTTTTCTTGCACGAGTTACACCACCATGATCAGGAGACACGATTACGATATCTTTAAGACCTTTTGTTTCAAAGTAATCAGAAAGAATCGGTACACCCATTAAGTGGTCGATTGGGATATCAAAGAACCCTTGAATTTGTGGAGCATGTAAATCTAGAGTGATTACACGAGTTGCACCTGCTGTTTCAAGCAAGTTTGCTACAAGTTTCGATGTAATTGGTTCACGAGAACGCGCTTTACGGTCTTGACGCGCATAACCATAATAAGGAATAACAATATTAATTGTTTTCGCAGATGCACGTTTTAATGCATCGATCATAATAAGTAATTCCATGATATGTTCGTTTACTGGGAAGCTTGTAGATTGAATAATGAATACATCGCAACCACGGATACTTTCTTCAATGTTAATTTGAACTTCTCCATCACTAAAACGATCAACAGAACATTTTCCTAGTCCTACTCCAATATGCTTTGCAATCTGCTCAGCAAGTTCCTTATTAGAGTTTAAAGAGAATACTTTCAAATTAGAATTTAGATATTGAGTCGACATCTAGATTAACCCTCCACATTATGATTTTTTCTTATTCAGCAATTGATCAACATAGTCTTCTTTGTTAACTTGACGTGCACGTGCTACCGATAATGCTTTTGATGGAACATTCTCTGTAATTGTAGAGCCTGCTGCCACATAAGCACCATCTTCAACTGTTACTGGAGCAACAAGGTTTGAATTACATCCAATAAATACCCCATTACCAATCACAGTTTTGAATTTATTCTTACCGTCATAGTTCACCGTAATTGAACCACAACCAAGATTCACGTCTTCTCCAACTTGTGCATCCCCGATATAACTCAAGTGTGAAGCTTTACTTCTATTACCAAAGACAGTTTTTTTGATTTCCACGAAGTTTCCAACGCGTACTTCGTCTCCAATAACTGAATCTGGGCGAATGTGTGCAAATGGACCAACCGATACTTCTGTACCAAGTTTACTATCATGTACAGTAGATTGACGAATTGTCGTACGATCTCCAATTTCACTATCACGAATTACTGTATGTGGTCCAATTTCACAATCAGAACCAATTACAGTGTTCCCCTCAATAATTGTTCCTGGATGAAGAACTGTATCACTACCGATAATTGCATCAGCAGAAATATAAGTGTTACTTGGATCAATAATTGTAACACCATTTACCATGTTCTTTCGGTTGATACGGTTTTTCATAATAATTTCCGCTTGCGATAGAGCGACTCTGTCGTTAACACCTAACGTTTCATCGAACTGCTCTGTTTGATAAGCTGATACGATATGACCTTCATTTTTTAAAATCTCAATAACATCTGGAAGGTAATATTCACCTTGTACGTTATCATTTGAAACTTTAGAAAGTGAAGCAAATAAAGCCTTATTATCAAAACAATACGTACCTGTATTGATTTCTTTAATAGCTAATTCTTTCTCATTTGCATCTTTATGCTCAACAATCTTTTCAACATGACCATTCTCATTACGAACAATACGGCCATATCCAGCAGGTTCTTCTATGTACGCTGTTAGCACCGTCGCCATTGCTCCCGCTTCTTTATGTTGCTGAAGTAATGCTTCCATCGTTTCAGCAGTTATTAGCGGCGTATCCCCACAAATAACTAAAGTTGTTCCTTCTTCATTTGCAAGTACACTTGCAGCTTGATCTACAGCATGTGCTGTACCAAGTTGTTCTGCTTGTAATGCAAACTCACTTACGTTTCCTAGCTGTTCTTGTACCATTTCAGCACCATGCCCAACAACCGTTACAAGTTTCTGCAATCCTAATTGAGATACTTGATCGACTACGTGTTGTACCATAGGTTTTCCACATACAGGATGCAGCACTTTGTATAGCTTAGACTTCATACGTGTGCCTTTACCTGCAGCTAGAATCACTGCAAATCTGTTTGACATATAGACCCTCCATCGCAACCTATTTATCCATTAAAGATATTATCCTAAATCATCATATATTTCAAGAAACACATTTTAACTATTAAATTTTACCATAATTCTTATAAGATGTTTTACTCTTTAGTATCTTTTTTAAGAAATAAGCTATACTATTTAAAATGATTTTGAAAAAATTAGTAGTTTCTTCTTTTTATGTTAATGAATTATGAAATTTTCAAATATAAAGCAAAAAAAAACAAACTCCTGTAAATGCTTACAGGAGTTTGCTACAAAATTATAAGGCTTTTCGTCAAAGCCCTTTTCATTCGAATTTTACGAAGCACCTGCTTCTTCAAACTCAACCTCTTCTAACTCGCCTAAACGATGATACTCTGTTAAAACCGCATCTTGAATTTTAGAGCGTGTACCAGAATTAATCGGATGTGCAATGTCACGGAACTCTCCATCTGGAGTACGTTTACTTGGCATTGCTACAAATAATCCATTATTACCATCAATTACACGAATATCATGAACAACAAATTCATGGTCCAAAGTAATAGAGGCAATTGCTCTCATGCGGCCTTCTGTGTTTACGCGGCGTAATCTTACGTCAGTCACTTCCATCTTGTGTTCACCACCCTTTTCTAAATAAGCGATATATTTGTATAAATTCCACAAATTTTCTATTTTCCCTTTAATTTTTTAAAAATTTTTAAGATAAAAATTTTTAATGTAGTTGAATATAGAGATTAGTGGAGGTTATCGCTTACAAAAGGTTACTTAACTAGGGCGATTACTTCAATTTCAACGGAAACATCTTTCGGTAATTTTGCTACTTGCACACAAGATCGAGCTGGTTTATGAGTAGAGAAATAAGAGCTATATACTTCATTCACAGCATTAAAATCATCCATGTCCTTTAAAAATACTGTTGTTTTTACGACTGTATCAAATGAAGCACCCGCTTCCTCTAATACCGCTTGTAAATTTTGAAATACTTGTTCTGTTTGTACTGTTACATCTCCTGTTACAAGCTCCCCATTTTTCGTTAATGGAATTTGTCCTGAGCTATAAAACATATTATTTACAATAATCCCTTGTGAGTAAGGTCCAATCGCTTGTGGTGCCTTGCTTGTTTGAACAACTTTCATACTTTTCACCCTTTTATTATTTATTTTACTCTTTAAAAATAGTGTACGAAAGGCAGTTTGTCCATCTATTTTATAATCTATAAATAAAATAAAAAAAGATAGAGCTATCTGCTCTACCTTTTATTCAGCCTCTACAAGCCCTTCATCAAATGGTGCAAGAGAATAATTCCCTTTTTCCACTTGAATCGTTTTTTCTTTCACATCAACTTCCGATAGACGAATTAATGATACAAAATTATTAATTAGTCGTTCTTCAATATCTGTGGATTCTACTAATACACCAATACCAACAACATTAGCCTTGAACTCTTCTAACATACTCATCATACCTTGAATCGTTCCACCAGCTTTCATGAAGTCATCAATAATTAAAACATTCGATCCTTCTGGAAGGCTGCGTTTTGCTAACGTCATTGTTTGAATTCGTTTAGAAGAACCCGACACATAGTTAATACTAACAGTCGGACCTTCTGTTACCTTATTATCTTTCCTTGCAATTACAACTGGTACATCTAAGTAATTTGCCACTGCATAAGCAAGTGGAATCCCTTTCGTTGCCACTGTCATAACCGCATCAATTGATTGCCTAGCAAAAACAGAAGCAAACAAACGACCTGCGCCATTAATATGGCGAGGATTACTCAATAAATCTGTCATGTATAAGTAACCGCCAGGCAAAATACGATCTGGGTTTTCAAATAAGCCACAAAGCTCATCAATAATTAGATCTGCCTCTTCTTCACTTATATACGGTATATATTTCACTCCTCCTGCTGCTCCTGGTATCGTTTGCAATGTGCCGACCCCTTGTTGCTCAAACGTTTGCTTAATAATAACTAAATCCTCACTAATGGAAGACTTAGCCGATTGATACCTTTCAGCAAAAAAAGTGAGAGATACTAGCTGACGAGGGTTTTGTAGCAAGTAATAAGTCATATCGACTAATCTTGTACTTCTTCTAATTTTCATACTCTCACCTCAAATCACGAATATTCTAAACAAATCATAACGTATTATACGTCTTTATTCAAGCGTTTCTCGCTCTCCTAATAAACGTACCGCATAGACCTGTTCACAAAATCCTTTTAATCCGTTATAAATGCGATGCATTCGAGAATCATGGTGTACAAGTCCAAATACAGTTGGACCACTTCCACTCATCAATACAGCATCCGCTCCGAATCGCTTCATCTGTGATTTAATACGTGCAACTTCAGGATGCATTCCAAATGTTACATCTTCTAAAACGTTACCAACAGTATCACAAATCCCTTTATAATCTCCAGAATTTATGACATCAACCATTTTATCTACATTTGGATGTGTAACTCGATTTAACTTTAAATTTCCATACACATCAGCAGTAGATACACCTATATGTGGTTTCGCTAAAATAACCCAACAAGAAGGCGGAGTCTTTATATGCTCAATTTTCTCTCCTCTTCCAGTGGCAATTGCTGTGCCGCCGTATACACAGAAAGATACATCTGATCCAATTTCTGCGCCAAGCTCTGCTAACTCATCAATTGTAAGCCCTAAATTCCATAATTTATTAAGACCACGTAATGTCGCTGCTGCATCACTACTTCCACCTGCTAATCCAGCTGCTACTGGAATCGTTTTTTCAATAGTAATAGATACACCTTTTTTTACATTAAACTTCTCTTTTAATAATTTCGCTGCCTGATAAGCTAAATTTCGTTGGTCGTCTGGGACATACCGATTATGGGATAAAATTTCAATACGGTCTTCTGCTAATTCCGTTAGTTCTAGACGATCTGCTAAATCAATGGTTGTCATAATCATTTTCACTTCATGATATCCGTCTTGTCTTTTTCCCAGTACATCTAACGACAGATTAATCTTTGCTGGTGCTTTCACTAGTAGCTTCAATCTATTCACCCACTCTATGTACTCAATCTTTTATCGTTTATTTTACCATAAATTTATAGTAAGACGATGACACTTCCCTAATTATAACGAAAAGCATTCAGAATGAAACTACTTATGTAAAATGATGGCACCTTTTAGAGTACAAAAAGCCGAGGAATGTCTCCTCGGCTACCGTAGCATAGAAAGTATCTTACAACTACTGGTTTCGTTTCATTAATTGCTGTTCTGCAATTTCTATAGCACGTTTCACCATGTTACCAGCATCTTTCGCACGAATTCCGCCCCATCCTTCTTTCTGAACAACATCATAAAAGCCAAGCTCTTTTGCTAGCTCTTCTTTAAATTGGTTTGACATGACACCTCTTCGTCTACTCAATGCAGAGTCCCTCCTTATTTTGCTACGGTATAGTTAGTATGCAAAATAATATAGCTTTTCATTTATGGAAATATATGTAATGATATACGGATTATAAAATGACCTCATCATGAGGGTCTCCATAAAATGTTAACTCTACTGTCTCTGTTAAAACATCTGCATAACTATAAGATACACGTTGCAACGCATCTTCTTGTTGATCCAATTGTACAACAAAAACAGAACGGTATGTTTCTGCTAGTACACCTGATTGCTCCACAGTTTTTCTTCTTCCACTATTTGCTTTTAACATAAGTCGCTGTCCAAGATGGTGATCTAATTCGCTTTTAATTTCATCTAAACGTTTTGACATATACTTCGCTACACCTCGCTGTAATTTAGATTGAACACTTAAAACACGATATATCTATCCTAATTATTAACCTCGATTCACAGCTAATATCATCTTGCGTTTGAATAGATAGAAGAAATACTATATTGTAAAAGTATCATTACGTAGTCTGTACGTTCTTGTCTCTTTTTATCCAAATTCATTTAAATCCTTCCATACAAAAAAGCAAGATACATATGTACCCTGCTTACTCTTCGTAATGTTGAAAAGGTAATCCCGTTCGTAAAATCCCTCTCGTTTCAATTCCACCTAGTCCCTTTTCACCAGTAATTGTATTACGTACGACATCCCATACATTGACTCTCTCCATAAATGAAGTAAAACTAATTTTACCAACTACATATACAGGATCTAGTGCATGAATATTAATTCTAGATGGTGAACTAGCGAAATTGGCCCCTGCACGAATTAGTGCCTCAAAGTGCGATTGACATGCCCCAGCAAAAATAACAAGTTGATCCAATGATGGATATTTTTTTCGCACTTCTCGAACAGCCTGTACAAAATGCCTTGAATGCCTATATGCCGCTAAATCTCCCTTCACTCCTTTCGATTTTGTATATGCATCATGCCCCGTAATAACGAGAATGTCTGGGCGAAAGTGATCTATTAAGTCTACTACCTTTTCATGCATCTCCGTTTCTTTACAATGAATACCTTGTACAGGAACGCCAATTTTGTTATATAAGTCTAAGCACTTGCGCAAATATAAAGGGTCTCCATCTATATGCAATACACGTCCCGGCATTTGAAAATAATTCACCTCACTTGTGTATCCACCAGTTGAAGTATGTTCATGCCTTTGTTTCATTAACACATAATCTTGTTGAAACAAACGATACGTGCGCTCCATTGTTTCTTTCTCACGCTTCACCCTTTTTTTATGTTCTCGTTGATCTATACTAATTAAATCTTCAAGTGGCGCATCCGCCACCAGTCTAATTTCCTCTCCAAACAATATAGCTATCTCGCCTTTTATTTCTATAATACGAAAAAGAATATCCCTCTTATGAGAATATCGTTCCACTAATTCTCCAACATGTAAAGCCATTCTCCTACCTCCAAACTCATTAGGCCATCTTACCTGTTTTTAAAATATGAATTTAGAGGGAGAAAGGTGACAAAAGGGACAGTTCAAGTTGAACTGTCCCTTTCATATTCTTATGATAATTTATGAAGAACCAATGCATTACTTAATGTTGCAAACTCTTCAATAGATAGCGTTTCGCCTCTTCGCTTTGGATCAATTCCTACTTCTGTTAAAATTCGATCCAATAATTCCTTATCTTTCGGGAAACCATTTAAATTATTTGATAAATTATTCATCAAAGTTTTACGGCGCTGTGCGAAACTTGCTCGTACTACTTCAAAGAAGAATGTTTCATCTGTCACCTCTACAACCGGTTTCGGACGCTTTAGAAGGCGAATAATTGCAGAATCAACATTTGGCTGTGGTACAAACACTGTACGCGGTACAGTCATAACTGTTTCAACTTCTGTATAATACTGAATAGCAATCGATAAAGAACCATACTCTTTCGTTCCAGGTTTAGCAGCTAAACGATCTCCAACTTCTTTTTGCATCATAACAACAAATCCACGAACTGGTAACTTTTCTTCAAGCAATTTAAATAAAATTGGCGTTGTAATATAGTATGGCAAGTTAGCTACTACCATTACATCTTGCCCTTCTTCAAATTGCTCATTAAATACTTCATGTACATCCGCTTTTAGTACGTCTTTATTAATAACTGTAACGTTACCATATGGTGCTAACGTCTCATCTAAAATTGGTAATAGTCTTTGATCAATTTCAAAAGCCACTACTTTTTTAGCACGCTTCGCTAATTGCTCTGTTAATGCACCGATACCTGGTCCAATTTCAATTGCACCACTTTCTGAACCAATTTCTGCATGATCGACAATACGATTTAATACATTTGTATCAATTAAAAAGTTTTGTCCTAAACTTTTTTTGAATGAAAATCCATACTTTTCAACAATGTCTTTTGTACGATTTGGCGTTGCGATATCCTTCATTTTTTTTCCTCCTGTATTACTTGCTTATAAGCTTCTCCAAATGATTCCTTTGAAACTTGAAACATCTGTAATCGTTTATGTAACTGTTTTGCATTTGTATAACCAATCTTTAATAGCTTACCCATTCTTTCTCTGCGGCTCTTTGCCATTTCTCCGCCCACTAAGCCTGCATCGACTAAATCACTCCAACTAATTTCACTTGTATAAGCTTCCATTTCTTCATGTATATTCTCTAGAGCACGGCGAATCGACTCATTAGAAGCATGTTCGATCCCAACTCCCTTTTTCCTTTTAGCAAGCGCTTCTTCCTTCGGTAAAAAGGCATGCTTACAGCCGGGAACCTTGTCAGAAATAATTTTTCGAATACGCTCTCCAGGATAATCTGGATCTGTGAAAATAATAACGCCCCTTTTTTGCTGCGCTAATTTAACTTGCTCAATAACATGATCACCGATTGCTGAACCGTTCGTTTCAATTGTATCCGCATCAACAGCACGCTTAATCGCAACTGTATCATCTTTACCTTCTACAACGATAATCTCTTTTATTTTCATGCTTGCCTCCACACTCGTTTCGTCTCTACTTAGTAAAACAAAAAAATGACGACTTTTCCATTATTATTTTCCTCATTCTTATATTTTAAAAAATAGAATAGAAAAATCTTTGTTCTCTGTCCTTATTGTAACACTTCATCATTCACATTTATTTTCTTCATCACTTCTACTAGTGTTTTTTCAAAATAAAAAAGAACAGGTTTCCCCATTCTTTTTTATTCAACACCAAATAAAGCTTTTGCATTTTTGGTTGTCATTTCTGCTACTTCCTCATAAGAAACACCTTTTAAATTCGCAATTTCTTCTGCTACGAGTTTTACATAACTCGGTTCATTTCGTTTCCCTCGAAATGGATGCGGCGTTAGATATGGACAATCCGTCTCTATTAACAATTTCTCTAATGGAATCTCCGTAGCAACCTCTTTCGGCTTTTTAGCGTTTTTAAATGTAACTGGTCCGCCTAACGAAATTAGAAAGTTCATATCAACACATCGCTCTGCTACTTCTACGCTGCCGCTAAAACAATGCATAATGCCTCCTACTTCAGCTGCATTCTCTTCTTCTAGAATATCAACAATATCTTGAGTTGCATCGCGATTATGTATAATAATCGGCAATTTCACTTTTTTCGCTAATGCAATTTGTTTACGAAATACTTCTTTCTGTATTTCTTTTGGAGACTTATCCCAATGATAATCTAAACCCATTTCTCCAAGTGCAACGACTTTAGGATGAGAAGCAAGTTCTTCTAACCAAGCTAAATGTTCTTCTGTCATGTCAATTGCATCAACTGGATGCCATCCAACCGCAGCGTAAATAAAATCATAAGCTTCAGCTAATTCCATCGCCTTTTTTATCGTTACTTCATCAAAACCAACAACAACTGTATAAGTAACTCCCGCTTCTTTCATTCGGGCAATAACTTCTTGCAAATCTTCTTCAAATTGCTCTGCATTCAAATGCGAATGTGTATCAAACAACATAATACATAACTCCTTTTATATTGAAATCAAGTTTATTCTACAAAAATAAGTTCTTTAATAACTTAACGATAACAATACTACAATCTTAATGCAAAAATAGAGAATGTAAAAAGAAAAAAGACGCTTCACACATGTTACACGTGAAACATCTCTTTTCTTGTCTTAATTACTTGATTTTTGTACCATTTGGTAGATTTTGGTCAATTGATGCTAATGACAATACACCATTCTCTTCACCCGCTAAAATCATACCTTGCGATAATTCACCGCGTAATTTTACAGGTTTTAAGTTTGTTACACAAATAACCTTTTTACCTTTTAGGTCTTCTGGCGAATAGAATTTTGCAATTCCAGAAACAACTTGACGCTTTTCTGTGCCTAAGTCTAGTTGAATTTTTAACAACTTGTCTGCTTTTTTCACAGGTTCAGCAGATAGTACTTCAGCTACGCGTAATTCTACTTTAAAGAAATCATCAATTGTAATTTCTTCTGCCTTCGGCTCTTCTTCTTTTTTCTCTTCTACTTTAGGGGCAGAGCTTTTCATTTGTTCTTTAATGTACTCTACTTCCACTTCTATTTCTAAACGAGGGAAAATTGGGTTTCCTTTTTCTACTTTTGTTCCAGCTGGAATACAGCCAATTGTAGATAGACTTTCCCAAGATTTATGAGCCTCATCAGTAAGGCCAAGCTGAGCAAACATCTTGCTTGGTGCTACTGTTAAGAATGGCATAAGCATAATACCTGTTTGACGAAGTACTTCTGCTAAATGAGCCATTACGGAAGCTAACTTTTCACGATCATTCTCATCTTTTGCTAATACCCATGGTTGTGTTTCATCAATATATTTATTCGTACGACTAACCAATTGCCAAATAGATCCTAACGCTACAGAGAACTCCATATTCTCCATTGCTTCTTCTACTTTTTTCAAAGTATCTTGTGCAAACGCTACTAACGTTTCATCAAATTCTGTTACATTTGCTTTAAATGCAGGGATTTCTCCGTTAAAGTACTTATCAATCATAGCTACTGTACGATTTAATAAATTACCTAAGTCATTTGCTAAGTCGAAATTAATACGCTCCACAAATCCTTCTGGTGTAAATACGCCATCAGATCCAAATGGAACTTCACGAAGTAAGTAATAACGTAATGCATCCAATCCATAACGATCGATTAATGTAACTGGATCTACTACGTTTCCTTTTGACTTACTCATCTTTCCATCCTTCATTAAAATCCAGCCATGAGCAAAGACTTTCTTTGGAAGAGGTAAATCTAATGCCATTAAAATTATCGGCCAATAAATTGTATGGAAACGAACGATTTCTTTCCCAACTAAATGCACATCTGCAGGCCAGAATTTTTTATATTTCTCTTCATTTGCTGTTCCATAACCTAACGCCGTAATATAGTTAGATAATGCGTCAACCCATACGTAAATAACGTGTTTTGGGTTACCAGGAACACGAACTCCCCAGTCAAATGAAGTACGAGAAACTGCTAAATCTTCTAATCCTGGTTTAATAAAATTATTAATCATTTCATTTTTACGAGACTCCGGCTGAATGAAATGTGGATTATCTTCATAGAACTTTAATAGTCTGTCGACATATTTACCCATTCTAAAGAAATAAGATTCTTCACGAACAAGTTCTACATCATGACCACTATCTGGACTTTTTCCTCCAACTACTTTGTCACCTTCCATAATTGGATCTACTAATTGGTGCTCTGTATAGAACGTCTCATCTTGTACAGAATACCAACCTTCATATTCATCAAGATAAATGTCACCTTGATCTACTAATTGCTTAAAGATTTTTTCGACAACATCTTTATGACGATCTTCAGTTGTACGAATAAAATCATCATAAGAAATATCCATCTTCTCCCAAAGCTCTTTAATTCCTGCAACAATATTATCAACATATGCCTGTGGCGTAATATTTAACTCTTCTGCTTTCTTTTGGATCTTCTGTCCATGCTCATCAGTTCCTGTTAAATAATGCACATTATATCCTTGCATACGCTTATATCGTGCCATTGCATCTCCTGCTACTGTCGTATAAGCATGTCCAATGTGTAATTTTCCACTTGGATAATAAATTGGGGTAGTAATATAAAAGGACTTATTTTCCTCTGTCATTGTTTTGGACCTCCCGAATAACCTCATATGTATTTATAAACAGTATATCAAAAACTCATATATAAAGTGAAACTTTAATCAGTGGGGTTTTTCTTCATCCCCACTGATTATTAGCCCACATCAATCGGGCTTTTACGAGCAGCCCGAATCTCACTTATCTTCTTTAAGCCAACCTAATTTTGAATTCTGGGTCTTAATGCTCGATATCTTTATCATCTATTGCTCATATTTCAAAAAAATATACAATCTCCACTTGGAATTTGTAATTTTTTTCTGAAAATATTGTAAATAATTGTGGAATTTCCTCTCAATCTATTATATATAAGAAATAAGAAATCTATAAATCTTTTTAAAAAATATAGAATTTAAGAATTGACGGAAATGTAAATGATTGGTATCATATGTCCATAGGGTATTTTGTCGAAAAATGACGAATCTAAAAATAGACTCGAAACTTATAAACTATTTATTTAGGAGGAAAAAAATTATGAAATCTACTGGTATTGTTCGTAAAGTTGATGAATTAGGTCGTGTAGTAATTCCAATCGAATTACGCCGTACTTTAGGTATTGCAGAAAAGGACGCTCTTGAAATCTATGTTGATGACGAAAAAATCATCTTAAAGAAATATAAACCAAACATGACTTGCCAAGTAACTGGTGAAGTATCTGACGGTAACCTTTCTTTAGCTGAAGGTAAAATCATCTTAAGCAAAGAAGGCGCTGAGCAAATCTTAAACGAACTTCAAGATTATATCGAAACAGCAAAATAAGCTTCTCAATTATGAGAAGCTTATTTTTTATCGACATGATAGATTTGATATACATCTCTTTTCGACAAATCTCGATCTTTAGCGACTGTTTTAATCGCTTCTTTTGAATTCATACCTTTTTCATTTATATAGTGTTCAATATGATCATATACTGAAAGAGATTCCCACCATTGTTCTTCTGGAGCAGGTTCTTCTGTTGAACCAGCTACTAAAATACAAAACTCACCACGTACTTCATTTTGCTTCGTCCACTCAATTGCTTCTTGAATTGTCCCTCGAATAAATTCCTCAAATTTTTTCGTTAACTCTCGACACAATACAATCTCTCTATTTCCCAACACTTCCTGCATCGAAATTAAAGTATCATCTAAACGATGAGGCGCTTCATAAAACATCATTGTAGTTTGTACATAACGAAGCTTTTCTAACTCCATCTTCCGTTCCTTTTTGTTTCTCTGCAAGAAACCATAGAAATAAAACTGCTTTGTTTCAAGACCGGATGCAATTAATGCTGTAAGGGCTGCATTTGCTCCAGGAAGCGGAATTACATGATATTGCTCAGCTACTGCCTCAACAACAATATCGTAACCCGGATCAGAAATACACGGCATACCAGCGTCACTAACAAGTGCTACATTCTTTCCATCCTCTAACTTCTCTAATATTCTCTTTCCACTTACTTCTTTATTATGCTCATGATAACTCGTGACAGGTGTTTCAATTTCAAAATAATTACAAAGTTTTTTCGTTTGTCTCGTATCTTCAGCAGCAATTAAATCAACTTCTTTTAAAATTCGGATTGCACGAAATGTCATATCTTCTAAATTTCCAATAGGAGTTGGTACTAAATATAAAACTCCCTTTTCATTTTGTTGAAAGCTTTTTTGTTGCCACATAGCGTTCTCCTTTTTGCATATATGCCTCTTTTTGTTTTCTCGTTAATTGCTTAAAGTAATACTCCGCTTGCATAGCTGTACGTTTATCATCATGGGTCTCTACATATTTTAAAACGACAGGAAGCCTGACGCGTGTATACTTAGCTCCTTTGCCGCTATTATGAGTCTGTATTCGTTTTTCTATATGGTTTGTATATCCAGCATAATAACTTCCATCAGAGCACTCTACCACATAAAAAAAATGCTTATTCTTCTCCATATAAAATTGAACGTATCTCCTTTGTATATTCGTTATTGTTCTCATATACAACGAGAGGTGGTAAAATTTTTAAATCTGCATTTCCATCCTTAATTCCTTCAATTAACAATGTATTTGCTTCTTTTCCAACCTTAGGATAAACAAATCGCACACGCTTTGGTTCAATTTTATATTTACGCATTAATGTGACAATGTCGAGTAATCGCCCTGGACGATGTACAAACGCCACTTTCCCACCTTGTTTTACTAACTGACTACTTACAGATACAACATCTTCTAATGTACACATAATTTCATGACGAGCTATCGCTAAATGTTCATTCATATTTTTCTCTGAAGTTTGAGGTGTTTGAAAATATGGTGGATTACATGTAACAACATCATATTGATGACGTCCGAGTTTCTCTGGCATATCTTTCAAATCTCCATGTATGAGGTGAATTCTTTCTTCCAGCCCATTATATTGAACACTTCTTACTCCCATATCATATAAGCGTTCTTGAATTTCCACACCAGTAATCTTTCCTTTTGTTCTTGTACTTAATAGAAGGGGGACAACTGCGTTACCTGTACACAAATCAAGTAAATTCCCCTTTTGAATTGGTACCCATGCAAAATCTGCTAGTAAAACAGCATCTAAAGAAAAATTAAATACTGATGGGCTTTGTATAATCTTCATGTCTTGCGCTAATAAGTAATCTAAACGTTCATCTTCATATAAATTCATATACTGCTCCTTTTCTTACCCTTAACCTACCCTATTTCATGTATAAAAAATTACCTTTCCAATTATAATTGGAAAGGTAATTTCACTTTTTATTTAAGAATGACAGACAGAACAAACAATCTCCCTCTTTACGTACACTTCCATAATGTAGATTGCAAATATGAAAACCTTCTTGATACAGTCTCGCTAAATTGTCATAGCCTTCACCAATATCTGTCTTCGGCTTCACTTCTTTACGCTTTTGAGTTTTTTGTTTTTCTTTATTCTGCACTTCTTCAAAACGGTGTCGCAAATTGTTATTTTCCATTTTTATATGCTGGTTTTCTTCCAACAACTCTGCAAGATGCTGTTTTAACTCTCCCAACTGTTTGTATAAATGTCCAATTTGCTCTTCCATACTAGAAACCGATTCAAAAATATCTTTTTTCTCCACAAGCACCCACCTCATTAATCTGTGGTTTGACTCGAAACGACCCCTTTATTCACTAACTCATCTAACGTATATTCTACTATCCGTTCCTTGTCTACTAGTTCCACTTGAATTAATCTTTCTAAAATATTTAATCCGATCACACGGCCAGTACCATGCGGGGTTTGTATACGTTGATCTAAATCAGGAAGTTGTTCCTTTGCTGCCTCATATTCATCATTCTCATATTTTAAGCAACACATTAAGCGACCACATAAACCAGAGATTTTTGCAGGATTTAATGATAAATTTTGATCCTTTGCCATTTTAATGGATACAGGTTCAAAATCTCCTAAAAAAGTAGAACAACAAAGCATACGACCACATGGACCAATACCACCTAGCATCTTCGCTTCATCACGAACACCAATTTGTCTTAGTTCAATTCTTGTTCTAAAAATTGCCGCTAAGTCCTTCACTAGTTCGCGGAAATCAATCCGACCATCCGCAGTAAAATAGAAAATAATCTTATTACGATCGAATGTATACTCTACATCTACAAGTTTCATATCAAGATTATGCTCTACTACCTTTTGCTGACAGACTTGATATGCTTCTTTTGCAGCATGTTTGTTCTCTTCAACAATGGTACGATCATTTTCATTTGCAATACGAATAACCTTTTTTAGCGGTAATACAACGTCGTTTTCATCAACTTGCTTTTTGGTAATAACTACTTTTCCGTATTCAATACCTCTTACCGTTTCTACAATAACAAACTCATTTTCAGAGATATCGAACTGATTTGGATCAAAGTAATATACCTTTCCGGCCTTCTTAAAGCGAACACCTACTACATCATACAAAACGGTCATCCCTCCTGCAACCGCAACACTAACTGTTCGAACACAAGCTGCGCATTTACATTAGCGTTGATTCTATTTTTTGCCTCTAATATATTAAAGAGAGCTGATACAATGCGCTTCTGAGCATAGGAAAACGATTCAAACATCTCTTTCTGCTCATGAAAAACAAGACGATCTTCTTCTCCAAGTTGAACATATAGTAAATCCTTATAAATAAGGAGTAACATATCTAACCCTTGCTGTAATTGTTCTTTCTCTCCAAAGTGTTTTCCCCATTTTTCTTGTACAAAAAAAATAGAGGTTTTATCTTTTTCGAGCGCTTCACATAATTTTATCACTAAAGCTCGTGCTTGTGCAAACCATTCATCACTACATAAAGCTAAAGCTTCATCAAAACTATTTGTGAGTTGAGCAGCAAGTGTCGATAAAGATGCTGTAATACCTTCTTCCTGTAATCTTCTAATTAAAGATTCTGTAGGTAACGGTCTAAACGTAACAACTTGGCAACGAGATAAAATCGTATTTAAAATTTGATGACTTTGTTCAGTAAGTAAAATAGCGGTTGTATCACTACTTGGTTCTTCTAAAAATTTCAAAAGTGTATTTGCCGCATTTGCCGTCATACGATCTGCGTGCTCAATAATATATAATTTTTTATTTGCCTCTAATCCTGTTTTTGAAAACTCTTCTTGTAAATCATGAATTTGCTGCTTCTTAATAGATAATCCGTCTGGTTTTACAATATGTAAGTTAGGGTGGTTACCTGAATCAATTCGCTTACAATTTGTGCATACATGACAGGGCTCTACTCCATTCCGCTGAGAACAGAGGAAACTCTTTGCCATTTGAATTGCTGTCGCAAACTTTCCCGTACCTTTCCCTCCCTCTAACAAGTAAGCGTGGGATATACGCTCTTTTGCAATGCTATTCATCAACATTTTTACACCGATGGGTTGTATAGCAGAAAGCTGCTCCCACGTCTTCATCATAATGCATACCTCACTTATTTCATTCTTTCCTTCTATTATAACAATTTATCTTCTATAATCCGAACAACTTCTTCTATAAGTTTTTCCATCGGCTGATCAGCATTTACCAATACAATACGCTCCGAGAAACGTTCTACAACTTGTAAATACCCTTCGCGCACACGTTTATGGAAAGAGATATCTTCCATATCTAGTCGATTTACTTCACGTCCTGCATCTTTTTCAATCCGAGCCAAGCCAACCTCAGGCTCAATGTCTAGATAAATTGTTAAACTAGGCATACAGTCCTCTGTTGCGAAACGATTTATTTCAAATACCTTATCCATACCCAATCCTCTTGCATAGCCTTGATATGCTAAAGAACTATCTATAAAACGATCACATAACACGAGATAGTTCTCATTAAGTGCTGGCATAACTTTTTCTACTAAATGTTGTCTGCGCGCAGCAGCATAAAGAAGCGCTTCTGTACGTGCTTCCATCATCGTATATTCTTGTTTATGTAAAATCGTCCTAATGTCCTCAGAAATTGCAATACCACCTGGTTCCCTTGTCGCCATTACCTTTTGTGCTTTTTGTTCAAAATATGGCAATAAGCTTTTAATTAACGTTGTTTTACCTGAACCTTCTGGGCCTTCAATTGTTACAAATAATCCCTTCATCCTAAAACCTACTTTCTATATCATACACTTTCATATATTTCGTATTACCTTGAAAACGAGCTCCTGCTCTCTCTAAATACATAATTTGCTCTTTATGCTCTGAAGTAATTCTCTCTCCATACATAACCAATGGAATCCCAGGTGGATACGGAATCACCATTTCTGCCGCTATCATTCCAACAGCCTCTTCTATAGATACTATCCTTGTTCCATATCTTTCTAGTTGTTTATACGTATACGGCAACGGAGAGAATTCACCTTTATAAGTATAACGAATAGATTCCCTCTTGTCTTTCACGTCATAATGTTGCAATGCTACTCGGATCATCTCTATAACCTTCATATACCCCTCATTTGCTTGCAAGGGTAAAATAAATAGGACATTGTACGGATCAGCCATCTCTGTATATATACCGACCTTTTCAAATACGGACTGTAATTCGTACCCTGATAACTGACAACGAGTTTGTACGGTAACCTTTAACTCGTCTTGCAACGGATATTCTAAAATGGCGATTTGGGGAATAGAACGTAACCGTTCCTTAAATCTCCGTAAAAACTCAACAATTTCACCATGACCTTCTTCTTTTATACGCGCCATTGTAAAGCGTGCTATATCCAAGGAAGCCATAATTGGATACGATGGACTACTAGATTGTAGCATACTTAAATAAGTAGTAACCTTCTCTTCGTCTACTAAGTGACTATTTATATGTAAATAGGAACCCATTGTCATTGCGGGTAATGTCTTATGTGCAGAATGCACTACAATATCTGCACCATATGTTAACGCTGATTTCGGGAATGGTTCTCCTAAACAAAGATGTGCCCCATGTGCCTCATCTATCAAAACAGGAATTTCATGTGCATGAGCAAAAGCGATGCTTGCCTCTAAATCCATCCCCATACCATAATAATTAGGATGCGTTAGAATGAGTGCTTTCGCATTTGGATATTTTCCAATTGCTTTCTTAATAATTTCATTACGAACTCCCACTGGTACATTATAAGTTTCATCAATCCATGGATCTAAAAAAATGGGATTTGCTCCCGCTAGTTTTAAACCATTAATAATTGATTTATGACAATTTCTTTGTACAAGAACAATATCATGTTCCCCACAACAAGACAAAATCATCGCTAAGTTCCCGACTGTTGAACCATTAATTAAAAAATAACTTTTCTTTGTATCATACACTTCAGCCAATAATTGTTGTGCCTCATCTATACATTCAAACGGACTATGCAAATCATCTAGTCCTGCTAACTCAGTTACATCAATAGATAGAATATCTTTAAACTCTCTTATTGCCTTCTGAGGGAAGTTTAAACCATTCTTATGACCTGGGACATGAAAGGATAAAGGCCCTCTTTCTTTAAACTCGATTAACGCCTCATATAAAGGCATATGATTTTGATTCATCTACATCTCTTCCTTATTATTCATTCTCCATCTATTATACAGAACAAAAAAAATAATAGGCATATGCCTATTTAAAAATATGATACTTCTAATTTTCGAAGTTGCTTTAAATAATGTATATATTTCGGATCATCTGTCTCTGTATTCACCATATCCTTTTCACATTCATAACATATTAAATTATTATAAACATATATACCTTCTTTTCTTTTTGTCTCACAAACAATACAAACTTCACTTTGTAATTTCATAACCTTCCCTCCCTATTTAAGTGAACCTATTTTATACTTCTAATCCTTAACAATTTCCAGAAAAATATACACCCATCTCTTATATAATATGATTAACTCTTGGGCAACGTGTTTGTATTACCATTACTTCTTTCCCATTCTTTTTAACAATACAAAAAAAACACAAGTCAAAAGACTTGTGTTTTTAGTTGCTTGGCGACGTCCTACTCTCACAGGGACAAGGTCCCAACTACCATCGGCGCTAGAGAGCTTAACTTCCGTGTTCGGTATGGGAACGGGTGTGACCTCTCTGCCATCATCACCAAACTA
>NZ_JBMOWC010000034.1:0-47396 GCF_049310765.1 Bacillus sp. PSXD-155
ACGATGTATCAATTCATTATATTCTAATATATTCCAAATGGGTATTCCACTCACTTTTACATCTATAAAAATCCCAAAAGTAATTTAACCTTGTTAAAATAACTCATAAAAAAAGCATCCTAATTAATAGAATAGGATGCTTTTTCGTAATCATAGTGTTATAGAAGATTTGTATACTTATGCTACGCTGCGATACTCTTCTTCTTGTTCTTTTTTCTGTTTAGGTGCTTGAATTAAAATTGCGATAATGAATGACACGACACATAATACACCGATCACCATGAACGTTGGTTTGAATCCACCTAGAAGTGCACCGATAAAGGAACCTGCAAGCGCCCCAAACCCAAATCCTTGATACACAATTCCGTAGTTCTTACTATGGTTTTTCATACCGAAGAAATCACCAACAATAGCTGGGAAAATAGTGATATTTCCACCAAAGCAAAACGCTACACTTGCTACACATACGAAGTAAATACCATAATTTAAATCTACAAAACTTAGAACTAAGACTGAACTCGCCATAACAACAAAAGTACCAGTAACGATTTTTAAACGTCCAATTTTATCCGATAACGGTCCTAAAATGATACGACCTAATGTATTGAAGATTGCAACCATAGCCACCGCATTAGCTGCTGTTGCTGCGCTAAGCCCTACAAGTTGAACACCAATGTCTTTTACCATACCAATTAAGTATAAGCCACTCATACATGATGTAAATAACATGATAAATAATAAGTATACTTGTTTTGTGCCTAACATTTCTTTCGTTGTGTATTCCTTAGTTTTTGTTTCATGAACTGCTCCTTGATCTGCAGCTTGATGGATTAAACAAGCACCAATTACAATCATAGTTGTAACAATTAAACCCCAGTATATAAATGCTTGCGATACACCAACTGATTCAATCAACTTTGCGTTAACGTATTTAAAGATTAAGCTACCTGAACCATATGCAGAGACAGAAATACCAGCAATTAAACCTTTACGCTCTGGAAACCACTTTATTAAATTTGATAGTGAAGTGATATATGCTGTACCATCTGCATAACCTACAACAACTCCTGCTAGTACATAAAGTAATATTAATGAGGACGCTTGTGAGCTAAGTATTAACCCTAGTCCTAATGCTAATCCAGCTATCATAATAAGTTTACGAAGTCCCCATTTTTCTTGCAATTTACTCGCAAATAAAGTTGAAAATGCTAAAGAAAGACTAGTAATTGAGAAAGTTATCGCAACAGCGTTAAGACTCCAACCGTATTTACTAACTAAAGGCTGATTGAATAAACTCCATGTATATATCGTCCCAAGCCCCATTTGTACTATAACTGTGCCAAGGACAACAAGCCATGGATTAACAGTTGATTTTTTCATACCTTTCCGCCTCCTCTTTCTATTTCAATGCTATTCGCTAAATTTACTTTTTTTATGTTCATTTTGGTCACCTCTTTTGATTTGACACCTTCATTGTATAAGATGTTTTCGCTTATGTAAGCACTTACAAGATAGAGCGTCAAAAACATGGAATCAGTTACAAAAAACGAAGGATGAAATACAAAAAACTACTGATTAAATACAATAGAAAAATTTTTTATACTTCGATTCACCTTATTTTTTATAAAATCACAAATTTTTTTCCAATAAATAAAACTAAATATTCACTAATATATCTATCCGTGGTTTAATATATATAATAAAAAAATATTTCTGTCTTTAATGAGGAGGTACTATGAAAGCAAACGTAGGGGATACTATACTTTTTCAACGAAATAATTTAAAGATTACAGGATCTGTATTAAAACTTTATACTGAATCGGTCTTAGTTGAAATTACAAATGTAAGCGGTGGTACTTTTGAATTTGATCGAACAATTGTAAATCATAAAAACTATAAAGTTTTAAATACAAATACATAAAACAACACAAAATAGCCCCTGCTCAACAGCAGGGGCTATTTTATATAAAAATATTTCACTAGTTTATATACCCTAAAACATTAACAATCTTACTCGCTTTTAAATTGTTAATATGATAATAAATTTCTAAACCTCTTCTCTCTGCTCGTAACACTTTACCCTTCATTTTTGATAAATGTTGTGAAACAGTAGATTGCGGAATATTCAGTAACTCTGTTAATTGTGTTACATTACAAGTTTTTCTCGTACTTAATTCATTTACAATTTGCAGTCTGATTGGATGCGCCATAATTTTTAAAATATCTACATCTTCTTCTGAAACTAAAGTTTTTCTCATTTCACTCGTATATGTTGTCATAAGACATTCCCCTTTTATATGAATTCCATATTCATAAGATCTATTTCCAAATTTTTTAAAACCCTTGATTAAAACTTTCATATAGAAATAAAAGGATTTTAAATTTTTGAAAACAGAACTTACATTCACTTTATTTATTTATTTATTTGGTACATATACATAATACAATGTTAATATGTGCTCTATGTGAAGTTCACATAAATTTGTGATGAAGATTTACTTAGCCACTCGCATCCTACTCATCTAATTACCCACTGCATAAAATCATCAGTTATTTTAACACATTTTAGGCGTTTGTATATACTATTTATAAAACAACTTTTATAAAGGGAGGATTCATATGCCTACAGCGTTACAAGAAGAAGTCGAAGAAGCACGGGAAACATATGTCAGTCGTATCATCTTAGTTGGAGGATCGACTTTATTTTTAGTAGGCGGGGTTATTTCAGCAATTTCAGCTTTTAAAGCTTATAATCGTTTGGAGAATACGCCGCCTTCTACAGATAATTCATAGATATTTTATAAAATAAAACGTCGCCTCCAATATGAAGAGACGACGTTTTATTATTCATACATATGACACTAAAAGTATCGGTAGATTCCCTACTCCATTTTTTAAGCTTACTTCACCACAAACCGCGTCTGACTACACCCATCCTTCTGCTTCGTTACTTCTAATACAGCTGGCATTGCGTTTTTCAGCTCTTGAACGTGTGAAATGACACCGATAAATCGGCCTGATTTTTGTAAGTCAATTAAAGCATCTACTGCTTTCGTTAATGATTCTTCATCTAATGAACCGAACCCTTCATCGATGAACATCGTTTCGATGGAAATACCACCTTCATACGCTTGAATGACGTCTGCCATTCCAAGAGCTAAGCAAAGTGATGCATTAAATTTCTCTCCGCCGGATAGTGTTTTTACATCGCGTGTTTGGCCAGTGTATGCATCGTACACGGAAACCGCTATACAAAAGGCTTTGTGGAGGGCGCTTGATAAGGATTTTTACACAAAGTGTGACCGCTAGTGTGACCGCTAGCACAGTAAAATTTATATAATAAATTGTTACAAGACAAGAGTTTATATCTTCCTTTAACTAGCGTAGGGATTCCTGCGCTTTTTATTTTGATCAACGAAGTTAGCCTACTGTCTCTATCTCTTACACTTCCAACATAAGATTTGAGAATTTTACGTAATAGATTACGATTAACCGTATCATAACATAATTAATCGACCTAATATGTACCGTTCGTTTTAACGAGAGTATTATCAGTAAAATTTAGACTTATAACATATTTCTACCATCCTATTGTGTCAATATCTATCCTATTTTCCGATTATACTTACGCATACGCTCTCTCGCTTGTCTCTTACGCACCCCGTCACGACATCCGTCACAGTATTTAGCTCGATTGCCTTTAGCGATAAAATAATCGTTACACACCTCGCATACCTTACCGCTCCGACCTTCGTTAAAGTACAATGCGTATAATTCTTTATCAGCCGGTAATACGTACGTTTCAAAGTATTCACAGCGTTTGCTTTCGAATTTTACTTCTTTATCGCGATAATACATCGATTGTAGGAACGGGCATTTCGCCTGGTAAACACAATTACCTTCTTTCGGAGTGTAACAAGCGCACGTTTCCCTTACTAATCGTTTGACTTTAGTTTCTGCTCTCATAATATCGCTTCCTTTCATTTGTACCCAAATAAAAAACGACGTGCCCTTCCGTAATGGAAAGACACGCCTTAATAATTACTTAAAGTATTCTTCTAAATTAATTCCATTAAAAACTAGCAATCTACCGCCCTCCTTTAAATACCTCTCTACGTCTTTTAACTGCTTCTTGTTCGCCAGTAATATCGTCAACGAATCTCGCAAATTCTTGCTTACCGAGTTGGACGTTAATATACGCTGGCTGCTTATCTCTAGACGTTTGATTATCGTATTGACTCGGCTTATACATGCTTGGCATTGGTTTAGCTGATTGATACGCACCTAACCCGCTTACTCCTCTCGGTATTGTTGCGCCAGTATCCACCGCTAACATTTCCGGCTTCATCCAGTCAGCCATCTGTTGCGTCGTACGTTGCACCGAACTTTTCATTCCGTCAACACCGTTAATCCAACCCTGCATCATGTTTACGCCGATCATGTCGCGCATCCAACGTGAAGGAGAGTGAATCGAAAATATTCCGGTAAGCTTGTCCTTAATACCGTTACCTATCTCGGTTACCTTGTCCCAAATACGAGATGCCATCGAAGTTATACCATTTAGCATACCTTCCATGATGTTCTTACCGATATCCATTAGGTTAATCCCTTTTAAGAACGAGATTATGTTATCCCATATGTTCGAGATTGTATTAGACATCGCATCTAAGATACTGGAAGTCGCGGAACTAGCTGCATTCCAACCCGCAGAAATGATATTTCCAACCGCTGAAATTACTGATGAAATCACATTACGTATTCCATCGAATATAGATTTGACTACATTCCATACTGCATTTAATACGCTAGAGAAAATTGATTGAACTAAATTCAATCCGTTACGTACGATTACACCTATTAAAGAAATCGCCCCATCAATAATGCTTTTAATCAACGACATTACATTTGACGTAATTCCCTTAACCGCGTCCCACGCACCACTCCAATCGCCTTTCAAAATGGACGTAAATAGTTTGATAATATTCGTGATGATACCGATAACAGATTTAATAACACCCATTACCGCTGGGAATACGGTCTGCACAATTTGTAAAATGAATTGGATTGCTGGAATTAATACACCTTTAATAATCTCGGCTGCACCTTGTAACAATGCTGAAATGATAGGAATTACAGCCTGAATAATTGCTTGAATTACCGGAAAGACTTCTTGCACCGCTTGTAAAATAAGCGGAACTACAGTCGTAGCAACTATCGTTATAATTTCCCCGAACAACTTAATAATTTCTATGATTATAGGAATAGCCGTCTCAATAATCGATTGAATGATAGGAAATACCTCTTGAACAACCGTAAGTATGACCGGTATCATCTCTTGCGCCACAATTACAAGAATTTCACCGAAAGTCTTTATAAGCATTACCCATACACCAACCGATGTTTGAATAACGTTTAATATTGTCGGGAACACTTCTTGTGCCACCTGCGAAAGCATCGGCATTACTTCAGCTGCCAATTCTGCAAACATCTGAGATAACTCCTGAACTACTTGCGTAATTGCAGGCATAATTTCAATCGTTGTATCAGCGAATAGCTTCATTAAATCCGTAACCATAGGCATCATTAGTTGAAGATTTTCACCGAATAACTTAAATAAATCCGTCGCAATTGGTACAACTTGTTTTACGACGTCTCCAAAAAGACTCATAATAGTCGTTCCTAATTCACCAAACGCTGCGCCTAACTCTGCAAATGCTGGCTGTAGCGATGCGAAACTTTCCATGATGACTTGACCGGTCTTTTGAAACTCCGGTGCTAACGGCGCAAATGCATCAATAAAACCTTTCGCTAGCGAAGTAATTATCGGCATGATGACGGAAGCGACCGTGCTAAACACACTTTGAATCGATTCCCACGCTGACATTAACGCTGCTTTTGCCTGATCATTCGTATTCACAAGTTTAAAAATCGTAGCGCCTAATGAAGCGACAATAGCGATAACCCAACCGATAGGACCAGATACACCTAAAAACGATAATCCCAAACGTACGATTAGCGGTGTTAATGTAGCGATTGTGTTACCGATTGATGAGAACGATGCTTTTATAAAATCTACAACTGGTGAAATCGCTGCTCCTATACCTGAAAACTTAGCGATTAATCCTTCAATAGCTGAACCGAAAGCCCCACTTATACTCTGACCGATACCGCTTAACGTAGCGGTTACAGAACTAAAAAAGGCACCTATCGCAACGCCCATCGCTGTAAATTTAGCGGGGATTGTTGCAAGATACGCACCAAATGAGTCAAATGCCGCTTTCATAGATTCTACGGCTGATATAGTTGTAGTTTTAATCGATTCCCAAGCGCTATTTACTGCGTTACGGAACGCTTCGTTGTGTTTGTATAGTTGGACAAGTGCTGTTCCTAGTAGAGAAAGAGCTGCGATTACAATACCAACTGGCCCTAAAAGCGCACCGATTATAGTCCCTAAGATAGTTATTCCTTCAACTAATACGCTGATAAGTGAACCTAACTTACCTATCACTAGAAATAACTTTCCAAATACTAGTAAGGTGGCTCCTATAGCATTTATCATTATCCCAACAACAGTAGCTATTGCTAAAAACGCGGTCATTGCTACCGCTGTTGTTGCAACGACTGTTTTCATCGGTTTAGAGAGGTTTGTAAACCAATTCGCTAAGTCTCTTACCGTGTTTGCGACAAAAATAATTGCGGGTCCCAATGCGTCTACAAAAGCTTTTGATGCAGTATCGACTACTGACAGCATTTCTTTTATTGCGCCCGCCCAACCTTCGTTCATTTTTTTAGCTGCAGCGGCTGCCGCCCCATCACTTTTTACTAAGGCGTCTGTCATCTTATTGATAGCGTCAGGACCTGCAGAAACTAGTGCCATCATACCGGAAACAGCTTCAGTCCCGAAGATGGTAGCTAACGCCGCTCCTTTTTGGGCTTTTGTCATACCTTCCATGCCTTTTTGTAAATCACCTATAATTTGACTTAGGGGACGCATGTTTCCTTGCTGATCTGTAACGGTTACCCCTAGTCGCTTCAACTCGTTTGCAGCGGCTTTTGGTGGCTTAACTAAACGGAGCAATGATGCCCGAAGCGCTGTACCGGCCGTCTCTCCACGAATACCATTATCAGACATAATACCAACAGATGCTGCAAGTTCTTCCATTCCAATCCCCAACTGTGCTGCCGGACCTGCTGCGTACTTAAATGCGTATTGCATATCTAATACGCCCGCTGCCGACTGATTGGCCGCTTGAGCTAAAACGTCAGCTACATGTCCACTCCTATCTGCTTCTAACCCGAATGCGTTAAGCGCACTCGTAACTGTATCTGCTACAAGTCCGAGGTCTTCACCCGATGCAGCAGCTGCAACAAGTACTCCTGGTAATGCTGCTGTTGCTTTTGCTGCGTCAAACCCTTTCGCTCCTAATTCGGCATATGCTTGGGCTACTTGCCCAGTTGAGTACACCGAAGTGGTCGCCATCTCTAAAATATCTTTCTTAACTTTGTTATAACTACCACCCGTTAACATCGCAGCTCTACGAGTCTCAGATTCAAAATTCATAGCATCTTTCACCATACGACCTAGGAAAAATCCTGATGCAGTGGCGGCTGGTGCAAAAGCCGTCGTCATGCTTTGACCGACTGATTGAACTCTGTGCCCCATATTCTGTACTCCGTTACTTACATTTTGAAACGTCCGTTGCCACCCCGACATATCAGGCGGTGGCGGAGGTGCAGGTCTAGGTATCGGTGGTATTGTCGGCATAGTTGGTGCCGGTATGTTTATCGGTTGACGTACAGTTTGATGAAAGTCGCGTACCGCTTGTGTAGCTTGTTGCATTCCACGCTGGAGGTTAGATATATCTGCTAAAAGTTGTACCTCAATTCTGTTCGTGGCCATTTTTATCTACGTCCAACCTTCCGGAACGCTTCAAAGTTCTCTGATAGTCCCTGAGATTCGATAAATTTCCGTAACACTTCTAATTCAGCTAGTTCACTGCTTAACAATTGATTTAATTCTCCAAATCGTTCAGCCTCTTTTCCAAACAATTGTAATAAAAGTCCTAAGCGGTATCGTGTTTCCGGTGACTCAACTGTTTTCATTAAAGTCCTTGCTAGTCTTTCCATTTCTTTCAAATTCTCTATTGTGTTCATATAATCCACTCCTTAATTTTGGATAAAAAAAGAAACCACAGCAAAGTGACTTCTTTTATATTGGCTTTACCAATGTTTCCTTTAAGTTAATAAGACTCGAAACTAAATATCATTATTTATTCCTAACCTTTTATGTTTTGTGCAACACATTACATCCTTCCTCTTCCTTAATCAGAATAGTTTCTTCAGAAGGTAAAATTTCAAAACTACCATCACTATTGTAAATTATAGTTTCTGTTTCCTCCTGAAATTGGTTCCCTATTATTATGTTAGATTTTTCACGATAGATTTCACGTTTCATATAATTCCCTCCGTTTCATTTGAATGTCTATCAGTCGTAGCTCATATTCATTACACACACCAATGATTTCTTGAATCACCTCATTCATTGTTGAGATAATCTCGAAATTATATCGGGCAAAAGCATAATCCCTGATTACTTCTCCACTATCTATATCGATAATTTGCCAAGACACCGTGAGCCCTATTACCGGATGCGTTTTTACATTTACATTTGCCATTACCTCTTTCATTTAATCTCTCCTATCACACTGTTTTTACGGATTAATGCATCGTTTGCTAATAACCGAATCTCGTTTCGTTTGTTACCCAACATAGGGACATGTTTAATAAAAACCTCAGCGCCAGTTAAACTCTCGATTTCTTTTCGGTAATATCTATTGCGAATAAGATGAGGTAAGTCAGAACGAAATATAATTTGTGTAACGCCTTCCGGAACTTCTTTTGACAATCGTTTTAATAACCACTTGATACACTTCCTCATTGAATTCACTTCCGTATCATTGATGTAAAGACTCGCTACCTTGTACGGAATGTAAATACGTTTTGCTTCATCATCGAAGTTTAAAAAGTCTATCGCTGCGCCTGCGATGTATGCTCCGTTTTGAATACGTAAAGCTGCAAAATCTACAATTACGGTATTTGAAATTTTACCAATCACGTGTAAATCACCTTCTCCATCAATTTCAGTTCCTCGATTTTTTCTTCCGTTAAATTGAACGCCTTAATTAGCTTTACTTTCAACGAATCGCTCACTTTTCGATATCCTGTCTCAGCATTTGAAATAGTAGTAACCGCACCTATACCTAGTCGTTCTGCTAGTTGCTCCTGGGTCAGTTCTTCTGATAAACGTAATAAGCGAATCATTTTTCCATCGATCTTCAATTTTCTAATCACCCCTTTTAACAAAACCTATTAATAAATATGATAACTTCACCTAAAAATAAAAAAGAGACTATCAAAACGATAGACTTGAAAATTAAACATACGTATTAAATTAGAAGATAAAGAGAAAAACAATACTTAATAATTAAACCCTTGCGACTTCGTTTCGCTACGCTTCACTCGTCGCCACCCTCATAATTAATTTACCGATAATGTATATATCAGCGATAATAATGATAGATGCAACGACTTTGGAGCGAAGCGGAAAAGTCGATTGCCAGGTCTTATTATTTAGCGATAAGTTAGTGTAATAAAAAAACGACAGTTAAACGAATAACCGTCGTTGAAATACTGCTTAAGTATTAGCGCTAGATACTCAAGCCCACTGCCCCTTCACTATTAGTCCGTTTTCTAACGAATACAGAGGGGGTTACGCAAAAATTTTTTATTTTTTTACAAATTTCTTTTTGGTGGTAAATTCTTTTCTGCTTTAATCGGCAACATCTTTCCTTTAAACGTAAAATTCAAGTTTTCTTCTTTCTTACCTTCGATTAAATTAACTCTAAATATAGAAGTACCTCCGGAATCTCTCATCTCTTCCTTTCGAATCTCTCGTGATAACTCTAATAGTAATTTGCGTTTATGTTTTCCTTCTTTTCCATTCATAAACTGAAGCGGATAATTCCCCTTACTACGCTTACGATAAATTACATGCGTTCTTTTCGTACCACAAACAATATCTTGTGGATCGTTACTAAATTCCGATTTATTATGAATGAGTGCTTCCAGTGTTTCTAAGGTTGGTTCGAATAGTTTTTCGTACTTATAGATACTTATTATTTTGTGATAATCGTGGGTAGAGACCCCGAATCGCTCACGGTTGTAACATGCTCTTGCACGTCTATTACTTACTTCCCTTTCACAACTTGTTACTCTACCTTTCTTAACGATAGACATTCTTGAGCAATATGTTTTCTTACCCCCAGGCATAGCATCGTAAAAAACCTTCCCACAAATGATACATTCTTTAATCTTGTTCGGTTTAATATTCGAAGCAATATGTCGTATTTCTACCGCTCCGTATGTTTCCTGTAATACCGAATCGGGAATATTCGAAGATGCTAATTCAATTAGATATAGCCATTCCTTACGATGAAAACGACGTAGATTTTTTACGCCCTCTTGTAACTCATTGGCTCGATACTGGAAATCGTCGTCAAAATACGCCTGTAAAACGTTTATAATTTGATCTCCGAAAAACGTTAAAAATAGCTGATTCGCTTCCTGTTGCTTTAAAAACTTTGCATCTCTTTCCTCATTTCGTACAACAATTCCTTTTTCTTCTGCGGTAATAATTTCATACATACACATTTACCTCCGATTAAAATAATCGGGCATGTCGAATCGCCCTAGGCACCGACTTTTCAACTTGAAATGTGTATATACATGTTTTTTGTTACAAAATAAACACTACATATTACCTTTCGTTTCAAGGCATAGTACAAGATGCGTGCATAAACTCTCTCTTAACTAATATTCCCATCGACTTAGACAACTACCTATTTACGAAAAGACAATCATCTAATTGGCGCGGAATTCAATAGACTATAAAATAATTAATTTAAACCAAGGAGTGATATACATGTTCCGTCGTCCAACTTGCATGGAGTCTTGTCAATCAAAGGGTCATGATTATGATTATTGCCTTATATCATGTTACCCACCCACTTCAGCTCCTACCTATCCCTACTTAATACCCACCGCTTACCAAACACCTATAGTACCTTATGGCTTAAGTCAAGCAACACCTTACAGTTCAAACCTATATCCGTTTCATACCTATGGTGGTGGAATGAATGACGGTTGGGAATGTTATCGTCGATGTAGAAGAAACGGAGGAAGTGCTGCAAGCTGTTGCTATTACTGCGGAATCTGTTAACAGCTACACCTCCTAATTATGGTGGATACCTTTTGGCACAAATTCTATAACTGACTTCAAATCGCTAAAGGCATCCTCCATAATCTCCTTATTACTAACCCGATAGCTCATTATTTCCTCGAAGCGCCTTGGACTTTCTACGACGAATTTCCAAAGTTCTTCAGTCAATAAATTTTACATATCGAACCTTTATATCAAAATTTCCGAATATGAATTTCTTTGATTTCTGCCGTAACCTTGCTCCTATTTGACTTGATTGATGTAGTAGCGAATACATCACTTCATCAATTGTTTGCTCTCCCTCTGTATACTTGACGATCGCTTCCTTTAGTTGATGTTCCATCTTTTCACGCCCTGTTTCTTCTTGAATTTCTTCCCTTATTTGTTTAGATGCGTTTCTATCCAATTTAGCCGCTCCTTTCAAAAGTAAAAAAATCCCCGCTTTTCCGTAAATTTTTTTGTGACGTTTACCCCTTACACTTTGTATGACGCGAGTGGGTCCCTCACTGCGCACATAAACGTGATAAAATTTCCGATTATGCTTACTAAGTCGCGTAACGTGTTCTTTTCGCACACTTTCCAATTAAATAAACGCAAAAAAAAGAACACCGTTTGCCGTTCGATGTTCTTTCTCGTTAACTATTTTTAACTTACGCAATATAAGATTAAATCGATGACGCTTTTGTTTTTAAACTGACTAATGTCCTTAATAGATAGCGGTCTTTTACTATAAATATGGATTCCGAGAAAGTTATCACTCAAATCCTTCGTATCCAAAAATGTTTGAAAGTCATATACGCCTATATGGTACTCATCTGCCGTTAAAAATAGTTCCTCATTTAACATCATGTCTTCTAACATGCAAGTTTCATAATGATCATCAATTGGAAATTGTCTTTCCATACAAAATACATCGCCTGCTTTTAATTCCACTCTCTTTTTCCCCTTTAATAAATAAGTAGGCCGATGAGCTTGTGCCGAAATGGTACACAATCGTAAGAGGTGCCAGCTACAAACAACTCCATACCATCTCGTGTCATCATTTAAGAGCGCTTGCTCATAACATCCTGCCAACCGACGTATGAACCTCACGCTACACCTGTTCGATTTTTATAAAATATACGCAATTGCCATGTCGATTAAAAATAACGTACCGCCTACACCAAAGACTCCATAGAACCATAATCCGTCTGACTGAGTCTCTATCCCAAAATAATCACTCACTTTTTTAAACATTTTCCACGCCTCCATTAATGCAAATCCTTTGTTAATATTGCAATTTTCAACAAGAATTCGATAGCGTTCATGTTACTAATCTCTTCTAAGTTAAGTCCGTAGTCATCGACTGCACCTTGCAAATCGAGTATCTCTTCATCTAGAACTATGTCGCCTGTTTGATCGTAGTGAAACTTGTTGATAGATACGCCAGCTTCATAAACACTAAGAATTAATGTATCACTGATTTTCAGCCCCTTTTCGGTGAATATAGCGGTACTGCCGTCGTAATTTTCGATAGTTACCTTTACTGATACTTGTTTCATGTTTGATACGTCCATTTTACATTCCCCCTCGTTTTATTCGGTTTACCCGAATGATTTAATTACATTTTATATTCGGTTTAACCGAATGTCAATATTTATTTTACAGTTTAACCGAATACTTTTATAATTAATAGTAACAAACAATAGGGGGCTTTTTATTAATGAGGAAAATCAAAATAAAGTTACAAGAGGTATTAACAGAAAAGAAAACAAGCCAAAACAAACTTGCAGATATATTAGGGGTAAGTCCTTCAACAGTAAATGAACTGTGTAAGGGAGAAATTAAGAGAGTAAATATTGAGACACTCGCTAAAGTAGCTGATCATTTCAAAATAGATGATATTAGAGAATTATTTGAGATTGTAAAAGATGAGGAGAGCGTCAAATAAGACGTTCTTTTTATTTACTTTAAAATGGAAAATAATTAAAAAATATGTAAGATTAGCTCATTTATTTTTGATATACTAAAATCGTATACATATTTTATATTGAAGGGTGCGGACTATTATTATGGCGAAGATTGACAAATTATTATCAGCTGCTAAAGAGCACTTAGAGCCAACTGAGCAAATATTAGCAGTTATTTTAGGTGCTTATGAAACAAAAGTGATGAAAAGTGATTCAGTTCGAAATGGTATTTTCATAGCAACTGAAAAGCGTGTAGTGTTCTATGCAAAGAAAATGTTCGGTTATGATATGGAAGTATTTCCATATACAAACATAAGTTCAATCGAGGTAAGCAAAGGATTTATGGGACACTCCATCAATTTCTTTGCGTCTGGAAATAAAGTTAAAATGAAATGGATTAACGGCGGCGATATTGCCAAATTTATTGAAATAGTGAAAGAAAGTATTCAAAAGAAAGAAACAGGAGCACAAGTTGCTGCGAGCGCAGACAATCATGACGTCGCTGACCAAATCGCAAAACTTGCCTCGTTAAAAGATCAAGGGATACTTACAGAGGAAGAGTTTTCAGCAAAGAAAAAACAATTACTAGGTATATAATCAATAAGGACGCCTATTATGGGTGTCTTTCTTACGATTAGTCAACCTGTATTTTTAGGTTTTTACTGGAGTAAATATCAGAAGGAACAAATACTTGTTATCATGCATACCAAAGATCCCTAATATATACTCGTTTTTTTACTAGGGGTGAGATATGATATGATGAATGAAACTATGATATTAGGGCGTTAACCGATAATCATAGTGTATATCATGTGTAATAAGGTGAAAGAGGAGCTTCAAGAACTTGTTTACACATGCAATGGACGCAACTTTATGACATTTGTTATAGGGTTGCGTTTTTAATTTATCGTAATACTCAACAATGTGATTTTGTCCGTAACGTCGTTGTTTAATCATGTTCTGGATGATGAGGAAAAGGAGCTTCCGCAAATGTTTATTTCCACGTTTATTGATTTTATCTTTAAAAAAGGTTTTACCTGATTGAAAACGGCGTATATCAATACCAGCAAATGCATTGAGTTGCTTGTTATTGTTAAAGCGAGTAATATCTCCTATTTCAGCCATCAAGCGTACTGCAGTATTCGGTCCAATCCCAGGAAGACTGAGAATGATATTGTATTCTGCACGTTGCTCGGCTATATATACCATCTTGTTAATACAGCATTCTTTTTGGTGAAGAAGCTCTTGATAGCGTCTTGCGTATAATTTGAGTTGATCACATAGAACATCGTTCTGAGAAACAGCAGGATAGGAAGTTTTCGCTATTTCAAGTATTTGAATCGCTTTTTTCTCCGCTGTAATATTTGATATTTTTTTATTGGTGTTGGCACGAATACGATTTTTTATAATGGTTTTTGAAAGACCTAAAATACAATCTGGGTGGGGAAATAGTTGAACAAAATTTAAAAACAAATCAGATTTACTGGTAAACATTCTTTCCAACTCAGGAAATGTTAATTGAATTACTTTATGCATACGACCACGAATTATCGATAATTCACTATCCAGTTCACTATATAATCTAGAAAGAGATTTTAGCTGGTAGAATAAATTATCAGTTCCGGTAAATACCCTTCGGGTAGCTGTAAAATGAGTGAGAGCTAATCGGTGTGCGTCGCTCCGATCGGTCTTATGAATCCGTAAGGAATCACATTGTAGCTTGGCTTCTAATGGGTTTAATAAACAATATGTATACTGATTATCTTGCATAAATCGTTCTAGCTGCCTGGAATAGATACCTGTTGCTTCGAATACGATTTTAGGCAATTCACCGGTCTTATCTGTAAGCTCATGAATCTTTTCTTGTAGCTTTTTGAATTCAGGTTTAGAATGCTTGATTTCACTTTCAAATACACATTGTTTCTGTGCATTATAAATTACCATATAACTTTTACCCATACTGATGTCAAACGCAATTACGTGTTTCATAAAGTTCCTCCTTAGGTGGAATTGAAGTCTTCAACTTACACTTATCGATTCTCATTTCTTATACACGATCTCGAAGACCAACATACTAAAAACTGATTCAAATAAGGTAAGTGAAGAAGATCAGTTTTGTATACGGATTCAGGATCCCAAGACACCCACGACCTTCTCTTCACTTCTACTATATAAAAAATAGTAGTGCGAACCAATGCCTTGGTCTGCACTACTAATCTTAGTATGTTTTTTATGTAGAAATGTTGAGACGTCGCACCTTTTAGGTATCATTTTGACAACAGATTTTCTAAATAGGTATTAATTTGGTCCCGCGAAGAAACATGCGGCATACAATGAACCTCTTTGAAGCGTTAAATACAGGTAGGAAAATTTATCCAAAAGTTGTTATAATTAAACTCGTAAGATACTTTAGGGAGGGTTCACTTTGAAAAAGATATTAGTCGTTGGAGCATTATGTTTATCATTAGCTTCTTTAACTGCGTGTAGTAGTGGTGGCGAAAAATCATCCGCTGAGCCGAAGCAAGAAGCAAAAAAAGAAAAGAAAGAAACGAAGGTAACGGTAAATTCTATCATTACTGAGTTTAAAAATACTGGGCTAGAAGCCGAAAATCCTACTGATCTACCACAAAAAGAGTTCGGTAATATGCGTAAAGAAGGGAAACGTATTGTAGTACCGGCACTTGGAGGAGATAAAGGCGGTAGATTATTCGAGATTACTAAAAAAGAAGATTTAGAGAAAGCGAAGAAGTATTACGATGAATTAGGAAACTCAGCTCCTATGCTATTTTCGCATACATACGCAAAAGGTAACTTCCTGTTACAAATGAATGGCGATATGAAAGACGAGGAGTTCAATAAGTATAAAGCCGTAATAGATAAACAAGTAAAATAAACGCAAAAAGACCGCCTATTGCAAGCGGTCTTCTTTCTCTAATCTTGCAGACTACAATCTATTTTTTTCTTCAAGCAATCCAATAAAACTTTTTAAATCACTATAATGATCAGCATTAAAACTAAAACCGTATCCATCACCATGTTGATTTTTACTATTAGCTACCACCTTAATCTGATCGCCGTTTTTAAAGTAAATCTTCATTTCTAAAGAATCTGGCTCTTTTTCTGAATCAATTGGACAATAAGAGAACTTCTTTCTAATCTTTACTATATCAGTTAAATAATATGTTTCACATAAAACATTTAAAGGGTATGACATGTTTTCAGTTCTCCCTAAAGGTTCGAAACTTACCCTTTCTAAAACATTCTCTTTCAAAACTAATACTTTTATCTCATTTACATCTTCATTAACTTCTTCAATACACGTAACTTCATTTCCAAATAGATTGAAAAGAATTGTAGAAAAATTATTTAGATACCTACCGTAAGAACTTATTCTTTCATATACCTCCATTTATTAAACCCTCCCTAATCTACTTTATAATTTTATAATATCTTAAAATCATAATAGAAAGCAAATAAGAAACTTAAACATTTTTTTCGACGCTTGGACCTCTTTATCGTATGATGAACATCGTATAAATTAGATATCCCCGGGGCTTTTTTAATTAGAGTTGAGGATATAAAATTTGCAAGAAAGATACCGAGCTTTGGTGTTTTTATTTTTTGTAGGCCTACCCGCCGGTATAAAAATAAGTCGGTTTTATTTTACCGACTCTTCTTCTTTACGTTTATTTAAATACTTATATATCGTTGCTTTCTTTACGCCTGTTTCCTCCGTTATCTCTGCGATACTATACTGATTACTATCGTACATCTCTAACGCTTTGTTTATCTTCGCTTGATCCGCTGGCTTACGTCCACCTTTGCGTCCTCTTGCTCGTGCTGCCTCTAATCCTGCGGTAGTACGCTCTCTTATCATGTCACGCTCTAACTCGGCCATTACCCCAATCATACCGAACATCGCTCGACCCATTGCGGTAGACGTGTCGATTCGTTCCTTTATACTAACTAACTCTACACCGATTGTATCTAATCTATCTGCTATCTCATACAGTTGTTTTACGCTACGTGCTAGGCGGTCTAGCTTATAGACGACTAGAGTGTCGCCAGGTCTTAGCGTATCTAGGCAACGGTCTAGTTCGATACGATCCCACTTACCACCAGATTCCTTCTCATGGTATATACGCTCTACTCCCGCTTCATTTAACGCGTCCACTTGTAAGTCTAATCGTTGGTCCTTCGTTGATACCCTTGCATATCCTATCTTCATAATTAACGTCCCCTTTTCGTTATCATATCATTAATTAAATAGTATATAAAACATATGGAAACGTCAACTATGTTTTATATACGAGTTTATAGACTACGAATATAGACGATTCTTCATTGTCTATAAATCGATCGTTTTGTAGACTGGCTATAAGCGGAATTTTACTAGATATTTATAGGCCCGAAGTTTTCGGAGGGCGTTTCTGTCAGAGGGTCGAGGCTGGTGAAACCGGAACTGTTCGGAAAGCCGTCAAATGAGTTTCTTCTATAATATAGGCGAAAAATGACTCACTTCCGAAAATTTCAGTCGGGTGTCTATCCGAAGGCGGAGACTGATAAAATGTAAACCGTTGTAAACTGACGAATCCAATCTCTTCTATATATAGCGTTAAATTAGACCGCTTTACATGTACGTTAAAAGTTTCGGAATGGCTGCATATAACAAGCCGAAAGCTTACGAAACGGGAACAATTGGGAAGTCGATAATGTAATTGCTTCTATATACACGAAGAAAAAACGACACTTCCCATCATCAGAGATTACATTAGTTGCGATGCACGGTTTCCGTGCGTGGGAAAGATAATCGATTTTGTTTGTTTTGGTTAACTTTTTCTTTAAAAACACTTGAAAAGTGCGTTAACGCATGTTAGTATATGAATAACAATAAAAAAATGTGCGATAACGCACTTAAAGGAGGGTTAAAATGATTTTAGATAAAGTAATCGGAGTAGAAGAAGCTGCGGTTTTATGGGACTTATCACCTGGATATATAAAAAATCTATGCGCAAAAGGTGATGTACTATCAAAAAAGATAGGTAAAACATGGGTAATCGATGCTACACAAGGACATCCCGCATTACGTTTGTATATAAAGAATATACAAGGAAGCCCATTTCTAAAGGACGTATGCATAAGCGAGGATTCTAAAAACGTCAACATTCAATATGTTAATTCTTTCGAAGAATATGCCGCATTAAATGAAAAAACAGGTAATGATGCTAAATCATACGAAGAGTACTTCGAAACAGGCGACAAGATTAATAAAATATTAACTCAAGAAAGCGCTCGCCTACTACGCCAATTTTCGTTTTTAGATAACGTTTCAATCAGTATTCCTTATAAAGGATTAGTTCATGAAATCGAATTGAATCGGGATAAATTTAACGCTTATTTAGGTTATAAAATAGAGGCTTTAAACGTTCAGGATAGAACGTGGCATCAAGAATTTCTAGAAAGACACGCGTATCCAAAAGAAGGTAGAGCTAAACTTGTAAATGAATTCGTAATAATAAAGTGATTTCTGGAACTAGCATATAACGACTAAAGCCGCTTGAGATAGCGGCTATTTTTTATAAGTGACTTCGTTACACGGTGAACAATTCCGGCAGAACAAGCGCACTGACTCCGTAGTAACACCTGGCTTAATTATGTCCGTTTTCCCCACATAATTTATCTTTTTACTAACGTACAGAAACCGTTTCTTTCTTTTCTTGCTGGTATAAGTATGAACTGATAATAAAAGAAGTGAATGTTTTAGCTGTATTTACCGCTAATTCTGCATGATGTTTAGATGGTTTATATGCCCTAGCATGAGAGTCGCTTGCTTTAGATCTTAATCGCCCTACTCCAATTACTATACTATTTAAGCCCGTTAATATTTGTTTTAATGTCTCATTCAAATCTTTTTGTGCCTGATCAAAATTGATATATTTCTTAACCCGATTATAAATTTCACTTATATCCCCTTTATTTTTACCACGCTCTCCTGTTATTCTTTCTTCTAATGCTAATAATACTTCTTCCACTAAACTCCGAGCATTGGTAATTGCCCCATCATAATCTCCATCTAGTATTTTCTTGTCACACTTTTCAATTTGTTGACTCATAAATTCTGTAGATAGAGTTTCTATTTCTTCTTTTCTTATAATTACTTGGGCAGTGTTTAAATCTTTCAATCTATAGTAATTTTTATCACGGATTAATTCATAGTTATCAAATTTAAGGTATTTGTTCCAATAATCCAAAATAACATCCTGTGTTTCATATTCATTCTCATGGTTTTCAAAATATAAACTTTCATCAAGACAATAGTTAATGAATTCTACAAAGCGATTTTGTCCAATTATCTCAACTAATTTATCTTGAGCGTATATCCATCTAGTGGGAAATCCTTGTCCATAAGAGCTATCAAAGCCAAATTCGTTATAAAAATCAACCAATTGAGGGCCACTTCTATAGAAGGAATACTCGTTATCACCCGCAATAGTTTCCGCAATAACCTTAATTGTTTTTTGACGTAATTTCATGACGTTATCCCCTTCCGCAAATCTCCATATCCCTATTATACATTTTTAAGCAGTATCAAAAAATAGAGTTGCACGCCATTCTCTTCGAATATATGCTTGCATAAGGAGGGAGCTGACTGTTTCTACGCTTTTTGCGACCGGAAAGGACGGTCTAGGGAACGATAGGTGGGCTTCATCCAAACATCTCATCCAACTTATCCGCAACCTCGCGCTGCATCGTCGGCAGCACATGACTATACGTATTAAGCGTCGTCTGTATATCCGTATGCCCCAAACGTTCTGATATCAGCTTTACATTTACGTTTTGCTGAATGAGCATAGTCGCGTGTGTATGTCGTAAATCGTGAAAACGTATCTTTGGTAATCCGAGCTTCTCTGTTAGATGGTAGAACTCTTTACGACAGTTTCGAGGGGTCATTGGTCTTCCGTCACGAGTACAAATTATTAAGTCATAATCGTTGTAATCTCTTTGATAGTATTTCTTCTCTTCGATTATTCGTTTTTGATGCAACTTTAACTCTTCCACCAATTTCACGGGAATATGTACGTTTCGTATACTTGCGTTATTTTTAGCACCTTCCTTAATTCGAGCCGTCTGTGTCAGCGTTTGCCTTACATAAATAACATTATTTTCAAAGTCAATATCTTTCCAACGTAGCCCCATAATTTCGCCTTGCCTCATTCCAGTTAATACTGCCATTACGAAGGAAATGTAACATCTGGTAAGGCGTTTGATTTTCTTTGACTCCTCGATAAAATAATTAACTTCCTCTAACGTCCATACGTTTATATTCGATGTTTTCCTTAACTTAGGTAACGTAATACCTATCGTAGGATTCTCGTCAATTAATTTTAAAACTTTAGCTTTTTTTAAAGAGGCGCTCACTATCCTAAAAATAATATGAACGGTAGCCGGTGAATAGCCTACATCAATAACTAAATCATTAACAAGCTTTTGCATATGTATTGGCTCAATCTCTCCTAGTTGAAAGTGCCCTATCCTTGGTTTGATTACGTTCTCTAAGTACATTTTTTGGATTTCATAAGTAGTCTCCTGTAGATGGAATTTCCGCTCTTTCATCCATTCGTCCACATATGCAGCGTATGATAGTTTCGATAAACCTGTATGCTCTCCAGTCAACATTTCTGCTTTTAATTTTAACAGAGTATCATAAGCCTCTCGTTTTGTCCGGAAACCTCTCCGACGTATCTGCCGCCGCTCCCCTGTTATTGAATCTTTTGCGATATTAAAAACAAAGTCCCATTTTCCTGTATGTCTATTTTTTCTTACTGTACCGTTCGTCTTTCTTTCCTTCACTCGTCATCCCTCCTCTATATTACTTTCGTAGTATTTTATCGTTTTCCTCTTAGAGAAAAGAATACATCCTACTTTCTGCGTAAAATAAAAACGCCTCTATTTAAGAGACGCCGAATAATGCCATATTTTCTATCCTTCTAAATGGCTTATTATATATCGTTGCTTATTTATGTCTTGACGTTTTAATGCCGTCATTAATTCTTGATTAACCTCCGAAACAGGTAACGGTTCACCGTTCGTATCAAATAATCTTATGCCCAACTTACTTAGTATTTTTATATTGTTACGATTCCTACTCACTTGCGTATAACTTATGATAGTACGTAAATTAATCCCAAAACTTATCATACCAACCAACTCTCCCTTTTCAATATAAACAGATATGAACATACTTCTATTTATCTACGGAGAATCCTTTGAAGTTTAATATCCTTATGTATTTCTCAATACATTAGCGGAGTATCTTTTATATAAGTACTTTATCGATAATATATAAGATAGTAATTCTTTTCGTTAGAAAAGGATTACCGGTAAGTACGAACGTTAGTGAATACTTACCGAATAGTACTTATACTCTTATTCTTTTAATCTCTTAATAGTAAATCTTTATAGTAAGTCTATATAGTAAATATATATACGGAGTAAAAAGTACACACTCAATGGGTAAAAATTACTCATTCAACGTGTAATAATTACTCATTGGATTACTCGCACTACAAATACGCTATAATATCGTCACTATTATCCTGATTATCTTCGTATCTAGCCTTTCTTTCATAACGCTCTTTAACGTCTTTCCCCCGTTGTTACTTCCGCTTTCTGACGTTTCTCCAACGCTTGTGGAAACCTCGAATATAATTCACGTTCATCTTCTATCGGCTTAAGTAACGTATAAGTATCGTTTGTACTACCGCCACGTTTACTTACCTCGATAAGTTCAGCTTCCTCTAAAACGTTAATATGTTTACCGACTGTCTTCCTCGACATATTCAACGCTAATCCAATCTGATCATGCGTAGGAAACGCGTATCCATATTGCGGATTATACATAGCGATAATAAAGCCGTACACTAATACGACATTCCCATTAAACCCGGGTAAATACGTATAGTGACGCATTACAGCCGTAGGTATAGCCGTAAACCCTTTCGCTAAATCAAACGGTAGTGCACGTTGCTTGTCGTTTTCCATATTCAATTCCTCCATATAAAATATATTCGATATAAACAAGCTATCTAACGTAAAAAAGCTACCTAGGCCTATTCGCTGCCCAAGTAGCTAGTGCGTCATCTAATTCTGGCGAACTCTTATACTGCCAAAACTTACGTAATGTATTCTCGTTTAATGCCATGCAGATATAACGTATGTTACGCTCTCGTAAGAACACATGCAACGCTGGCGAATAACAGTAAAAGTACCCTTTGTTTTCCATATATAGAACCTCCGATAGATTAAAGTAAAATAAAAAAAGCGGTCGCAATGACCGCCGATTACAATTGCTTACTTATCACTTTCGTTCCCATTGACAGTCTTCATGTAGTAGGATATAAAACAATATAAAAATTAGTAAACTATGGTAATATTAATATAAAAAAGGAGAAAGTTGATGACTACAAGTATATCAATAGATAGATTTAAAGAAACCATAAATAGAGGTAAAACAGCATTTTTATGTGGTAATGGATTTAGTATAAATTTTGATGGAGATTTCGGAAGTATTTTTGAACGTTTATATATAGCCCATAAGCAGTTAATTCATAATTCCTCATACTTATTAAACGGTAATTCATCTTTCACAAAAAAATGTAAACAAAATTTTAAAAGCGTTAAACAGCATCTAAGAATTGCTTCAGAGGATACTTTATACAAAATCTTTGAAGATGCACTAATCTTTGCAAATTCCGTCCAAACTAATCAGGATTTGCTAGATGAAATATTAGAGAATAAATTAGTAAATGAAATGGTATTTGGGAATAGTCAAATAACTATCTTGAATCAAATATGTAAAATAGGGAAGGAGAAGGGTATTAGAAGCGTAAACATTGAATATTGGCCTGTACTGATTCACCTTTATTTTGCAATAAGGAAGCTGAACCCATCCTATTATGCATTCCCGAATTCAAACTCATTTATTAATATCGTTAAAATTGGCGATTCTGTCAAAAGTCGAGTAGCCAATGGTGAGGAAACGTTGTTAGAAGATATTTTGTTAAATGGATTTACCGTTTATTATAGATTACTGTTTTCTATCGCGATTTTTTCTAACGGTAAAGCTATAGATTTGTCTCTTTTGACTAAACTAAAAAACCTTAACATCGGTGCAATAAAGGATTTCTTACAAGATTTTGATACATTAATAACCCTTAATTACGATCATATATTAGAAAATATTACCCAACGGGAAGTTATTCACCTTCATGGAGAGTTTGTAAAAGGAAAACAAGAATATTTGTATTATCAAAGTCTAGGTTTAAACACTAATTATGGACATATTAGTTTCTCTGATATCTTAATTGGTGATTATTTCGCTTTAAAAAATCAATTTAATATAATTTCGACTCTCAATAGTATGAAAACCCCTACTAGTAAACCGGTTACTTATGTATCAAAAAAAATAGAAGATATAGTTTCAAATAATACTGATACTTTTGTTTTATTTGGGTTAAGTATTCTTAATGATCAACATATATTAAGAACTATTATGATGTCGTTTTATGCTGAAAATACTAAAAACCCTAAATTGATTTATTGCTATTTTACCGAAGAAGAACGTGATATTTTCTATGAACAGTATGAAAAGTGTATAACGTTTAGTGATCGAGCTAATGAATACGTTAGAAACATTGAGATTGAATATATTAGAACACAAGAAATACTTGATACGCATTTCCATTTAGTCAAATCTAAAAATACAACATCGATAATTTATGCGTAAAAATAAACCGCCAATTATGGCGGTTTATTTAACTTATTTCCTAATTTACGAACAGCCTTCCAGTCTAGAATACATTATTACTTGTTGAATCTTTGTAAATATTATCCGGACATTCTCCAATTACTGTTTGTTCCACATTTAGTTTTACGTTAATTTGCAAACTATTTATTGCTCTTAATTCGCATGCTTTATTATCCCTCATTTAGTTGAATCTATTTTGTTATAAATACGAAATGTGGACGATAATAGCAGCTTATCCGTTTCATTCGTTTCCCTATTACGTATAGATAAATACGGGGAGAAAAATTAGTACAAGTTAACCAAAGGCCTAAAAAGACTATTGCTTAATCTTATTTCTTTCTTGTTTTCTTTGAATAAAATCATCTAGAAATGTTGTACCAATCTCATCTATAAATTTCTCGAAATTTTCATTAAACAATTTATTATGTTTTAAATGGTATCCATTATCAAAGAAAAAATTCTTAAATCGTTGATACCTATTTACGTTCTTGTATTTATTATCTAAAACCCTAAATATCGGACGTCGCCTTTCCATCAATTGACAAAAACTTTCAAATTCCTCAATATCTAAATGAAAATATCCTTTAATAGGGAATTCCATATAATCCATAATTTCTTTTTCAATCATAGTTTCGAAATATTCTATTGTTGGAAAATGCCCTTGAGTAATAACCATAAGATAGATTTCGTTTACCCCATTTAAAACAGGATGATTTTCTTGTCTTATTTCTTTTAGTCTATCATGTAACTGTTTAATAGGTTTAATTACCATTTTATTCATGTCAGATTTGACACTATCTTTTGTTGCCTTAGTAATTGAAGCCAAAGGTAATTTGTAACTTTTCACTTCAACTGCTAATAACTTATCACCTAATCTAATCATTATATCTGGTGAGTGCTTACTTTTGTCTTTTCCATATCTAAATTCATCTACAAATTGGTATGGTAGTTTAGACTGATTAACCGAATGCTCCGCTAGTTTTTGTGTATAACGCTCAAAAGGTTTCCCATAAAAAGTAAAGAAACTCTCATCTTTTGCTGGATAACAATTCCTAACTTTAAAAAACAAGTTAGTAAATAGTTGTTCGTAGACTAAATTTGTACTAAATGGTAAGAATTTATTTTCATCGACACGTAATAAAGGTTTTTTTGTAAGCTCTATAAAATTCCATGTCGAATCAATTTCTTCTTTCGCCCATTGAGAAATCGAATTAAAGTCGGTCATTAAAGATAGTACTATCTCTTTCGCTGGCTCTTCTATATTGAAATCTTTAAAAAGTTCATCAATATTCCTTAGCCATTCATCGCCTAAATTTTTCGGCTTCCTAAATACCGACATTAAAGCAAAAATCACACTGATATATTCCTTAATTGTGTATCCGTATGAATCTAAGAAATCTTTATTAATATCAAGAAATTCATTAGGTTCGTACAAATCTTTATTCGAAGCAATTTCAGTATATACTAACATTGTGCGACACAATGTATGGTAAATGTGATCCACATTATTAAATATTGCATTGTTATATAGTTCAACGAAAAGCTCTTCGGAAATCTCACCATCTCCTGTATACAAATAGTCATTAATTGACAATGAGAGATATAATGTAGAGTTTACACTTTCCGGCGTACCTTGAAAATCTCCTATTTTGTTCGGATCTCCATATGCCAGTATCCATTTCCATAATTGCAAAATGCTTTGATTCGAAAAAACAACATTTTTCTCTATTATTTCTTCAAACTTGTTAATTAGATTTTGACTAACGCCTTCCATTATCTTTTTGGGATAGCCCTGTTCAGTTAAATTGTTAGAAATCATATTTGTATACATTTCTTTAAATAGCTTTTTCAATGTATCCTCTTCGAAATCGTCAGTAGATATTTGTGATAGTAAAATAAAAGAGGACAGTAATGGCATATTATCTATAAGCTTTATAATATGTTCCTTAGGTAATTTACCTCCAAAAAGTTCACTATATGTTGCTATTACTTTTACATTTCTCAATGAATCAATTCCCTCCATACTAAATTATTTACTGTATAAATTTCGAATATAGCTTCAATTCTATTAGAAATTCATTCCAAATAATAGTTTACCATTTTTGAATATAACAAAAAAGAGAGCCTTATCAACTCTCTTTCAAAAAACAACTTCTTATACCCTGCACCCGCGTAAACTCCCGTTACTTCCGATGACGTTCTTTATTATGCGCTTCGTCCTTCTCCTACCGTCTCTAACCACGAACGCTACTACGAATAACAATATCTATGCTAAAATTACATATATTATAGCGAGGTGATCCAGGTGTTTGAATACCTAATAAATAAGCAAAAGTTTGTTATTTCACTAGGGCAGTTTATAACTTACAATGTAATACACAAAACGCTAAACGATGCATCAGGTCGTTTTTTAGGACGTACATTACGAACTGCAGAAGAAATAAATGAGTTAGATTGTATTCAACTGGCATATGAATTTTATGAAAGCGTATATCCGTACTATTTAGAAGGTGGAATATCAAGAGTGGATATGATAGAGCATATCGTACGCTACATCGATAAGAGAATTCCGCAAACCCACAAAAATGGAATGTTAATTATACGGGTGGAGTAGCACCGTCACAACTAAAAGTAAATATTGTGGACACTGGATTAGTGCATCATTACGGGGAATAGAAATAGCCGCTATAAATAGCGGCTCCATTCATTTTTATCACTAAATTATACGACTAGTACTTCTCAGATAGTTCCTAGAATGCCTTACGTTTCACTTCAACATCTTTCCGCAGAAACAAGCTAAATTTATTGAATTTCTTTTTTAGTGTGAATTTAACTGCGAGTTGCTTTCTCACAGATTCAGATAACAGTAAAGCACACCCATATTAAAGAAAAATAATAAGTTTGTTAGTTTGCCTCTTCTTCTGCAGGACCTATAGTTGATAGTATCAATAAAGTATGAATAATAAGCTGAACTGTAAAACGATTAAAATACGATGGTGATACTAAACCATGAGCCATATTATTCCTTAAATTGTAACCTCGCACATCATTATAAACTAACTTGAAATAAAATATGGCATCTTCTCCCAAAACATCCTTTAATTCACTTGAGGCTAAAATATCCCCTAATAAAATCTTATCAAATCCTCCTTTTTTATTAGGTTTATGTATATTTCCACCTACTACATGAATAATATTACGTAATGTCGCCTCAATATAAGGTATTAACACATGTGATGCACTCAAATAATCTCCCTGTAAATAATGTTTAATTCCAGTCTTAAGTAACTCTTCATTTTGTGGGTCATGAATTGGGGTACTAGATAATAATGCAGTAAATTTATTTTCATTTAATTGATGTAATTCAATGAATTTTGGCAGAACCATAGCCAAGTATTGACTTTTGAGTTGGAAATCAAATGTAATTTCTTTAGCTACTTGATCCTTAGGATTATCCATATCTAGTGTTGCCATAGCTAAACCCGATTCATTAATATGCTTAACATTAAATAATTGTTGTATAACTCCTATACCTGCAGCACTTCTCTCTTGTATACGTCTTTCATATTCATCTATTTTGGGCATAAAGTATAAAACGATTAAATGCTTATCTAAATCAATATCTCCAGTTATAAACTGCGCAATGAATGCAGATATCTTTTCCTCTGAAATTTCTTCCTCATAGCTAAACTTTTTTAAATCTTTCATTCCTTCTTTTGCTACAACTTCAATCTTTTTAATTAGCCGCGATCGTGAACTTTCTGTATGAATCTGTGCAAATTCATACCAATCATATAATTGCTGATATCTATATTCCTTTAGATTTGAATTACAATTACTACGATCTATACTTTCTTCTATCTCCTTCAAAATAGCTGTAACTTTCTCTTTATCATTTTGTCGATGGTATGTTACTAGTTTTTTAGCTGCATATTCTACTGCATACCAAAGTTCTTCATTTTTTTCATTCATCCTCTTCAGAAGTCTCTCAAATCTCTCTTGAATTCCCATAATAATCCCTGAACATTGTTCTTCCGTAATACTAATGCTATTATCTTCTAAAATTAATGCATCAAAGCAAAATCCCCATAATCCAATTTCAGTATCCTGAGAAATACAATTCTCTAAACTCAACATGATTTGCTGAACTTTACTGATATCCTCAGTTTGATTAAGCGATTTAGCTAGTTGTAGAGCTCGTATAATATTAGTTTTCAACTCAAATGGATCATTAATTAACTTCTCTTCTACAATCGAAATATATCCTTGAATTGCGAATTTAGCACATTGAAAACTATTATTCACTTTAATATTCATCTTTCTAGAAAAATTCCAAACTAAATCGCCATATCGGGCCTTCAATATACTATTAGAGGTTTCCGTTGCTCTCTGTTGCCAATAGGATAAAGCTTCAAGTGTAATTGCGCTCTTTTCCGGATAGATTATTTGCTTATAATAAACTGGTGTAAAATAGCTATCTACATCATATGCATAATCTCCCTCTGTCATAAAGCTTAGTGCCATTTTTTCATATTCATAATTAGGTTCATCTTGGTGCGCTTTAATTATTTCTAATAACTCCTCCATGTATTTTATATTTTTTACCGCCTCTAGATTTTGAGTCATTTCATTCAATTTTATCTCTCCTCTTTACAAAAGTGATTAAGTCTCTTAAATTAGAATGTCTACTTTATACGTTTAGTAAATTTTACCACAACATTCATATGATTCAAATTATAACACCCCCCTACGATGGGAATTGCAGGAACTTTCACATTATTTAAAAAGAAATACTGAATACCCTAACCGCTTGCACTCTCGTAAACTCCCGATACACCTTCCGTCTTTCCGCATTTCTAGACTTCGCTTCCCTATCGATTTGCCACGTTTCTTTTCTCGTACGTTTCCTCCTAACTGGAGGCTTGTAGTTGCGGTGGTCGACGCCGTATTCTTCCGCTACTTTCATCGATACTTCTCCGTTGTGTCTACCTAATAATTTTATATTTTTTCCTTTTCCCCGCACGATTTCACTACTTTTTGCAACCTATAAATACGTAAGCAATATAAGAACGGGAATAATAAATAACCACCGCGCCTACCCCGCAATAAATCGTAATAATACCTATAGTTAGATACACGACTGAAAGGGCGAGGCTTTCAAATACTCTACTACGCGTTGCACATCGTCTAAGAAATCCCGCAATGCATTTAACGTACTTTCATACTCGGCCTTAGATCACCTATTTAACGCATGAAACTCGCCTTCATAATGCTTTAAAAATGCGTACTGTTTGATGAAGTCACGTGTGTGCTCCGAAAACTCCATTACCATTCCGGAAATTTCAGTTTCGTTCGTAATCCTGTAAACATTTTTGGATACATCCCATAATGTTCCCGATACAAGCGTAATTGTTCTTCTGATTCGGTGTCTTTTACGTATTCCACTTCCGGTTGTTTATTACGTTCTTCTGTTAGTAGTTGACCGAGTACTTGTTTATCTTGTTCGGCTTGTTTCAACGTCTTTTTTACTTCGCGTAATTCACGGACCGTCATTTCGTCTACTGTTTTAGTTTCGCCAGTTGACGGGATTGTGTGCGATTTATCTCGTTGTTCTTCTGGCATTGTGGAGATAAGGTATAAGGCTTCAAGCCCAATTTGATTCGACGTCGAATCATTTACATCTAACTCTTCGTAGACAGTTATAAACTTTGTCGCTTGATTTCTACTCATACCAATAGAATTGCACCATGAAGCCCATCTACCATGTACCAAATCATTTTCTTTTACGTGTTTCAGGCGCTTTCCTATCTCGAAAATAGCTTCACCCGCTACTCGTTGGTAAGCGTTTATTTCTGCGGTGATTACGTTAATGTCATTAGATAACTTCGCTATTTCATTACTCATTAATAACACCTCCTTAGTATTTAAAACCTGACAACTTCGCTCACGCTCGTTGTATCTCATTATCTATTAGCGGCGTTCTTTTATATAAGTAATTACCGCCGAATATATTAATGATGGAAGGATATTTCGATAGAAATAGACTTCAGGGTTTTAGCTCTTAATCTTTTTCTAGTTAAAAGATAGTTCTTGTTAAAAGATAGTTCTTGTTAGTGTGAACTACAACCATGTGTGGAAGTTACCATATGTGGTCACGCGTCACATGGACTAATAGATTCCGGTTCATTTCCGAATATTGTTAGCTGACTAATCGGTAGGATCGTATATACCGTATTCTCCCACTGTTGTGTACGCTCATGTCTGCGTCTTTCCTTAACGACTAATGGCTTTCCATCCCCAACGATATTCACATAGCTTTTTAATGCGTCTGTTGGCGCTCTCTCGACTTATATTTAATCGTTTCGCAATCATGTCTTGCGTTGGATAACATTCGCCATCTTCGTCCATGAATGATGCTAGTACACAAAGTGTCGTCCATCTTTCCGGACCTAAGTCCGCTATTAAACCGGAGTGTACCGCGTCGACGTACATTTTTAGAAAGATGCGTGTCTCGCGTTTTCCACTCGTAATTGAATATTCCGTTTGGGCTTCGATTGATACCAAGTTGCTATTTTCGTTCACCCGTTTCCACCTCCGTGTAATGCCTTGTGAACTCCTTACATTTACTATGACGCGAGACTTTGTAAACTCGCGCACTTTTCATAAATAAATTTCGGATTTATTTTTCTCATCGCTTATATAAACGTTTAGGCTTTTGAAATTGAGCCAATGTTTTTTACTTTTTTCTACCTTTTATACCCCTATACAATTTGTGACTTTAGTTTTAGAATACAGGTAATGGAAGATATAACCTCTTTCTTGTGACTTTTTAAAGGAGGACATAAGATTGAGTGGTACAGTAAGTAAAAATAAGGATACAGGTAAATGGGATTTTATCTTCGCTATTAAAGATCCAATGACAGGCAAGCGTAAACAGATACGCCGTAGAGGTTTCGCTTCTAAACGAGAAGCAAATGAAGAAATGACGCTCTTAAAGGCTGATTATCTTAACGATGATTTTCTTAAGCTTTCCCATATGTCATACGAAGCATTTATGGAACAGTGGTTTAAAGAAAGGCAAAATCAGCTTCAAAAATGTACCTTTCGAGCAAATTACACGCATTACTTAAATATAATAAAACCTCGTCTCGGACACTTGAGGATTCAAGACATTACAACAATGCACCTACAAAATTACATCAACACGTTAATAGAGGAGAATTATTACTCAAAAGGTACAATAAATTTAGCTTTCAGTTTTATAAGAACGTCTTTGAAAAGAGCTAAAGTACTTAAACTTATAAAAAATAACCCAGCAACCGATGTTGTTTTACCTAGAATAATTAAAACTGAAATGGAAGTATGGACGTTGGATCAGGTAAATTACTTTTTGAGTGGGAATAAGACAATGAAGAACACTACGAGATTTCGTATTAGTTTTTCAATTGCGATATTTACTGGAATGCGTCAAGGTGAGATTTTGGGGCTACGCTGGAAAGATATCGACTTTGAAAACAATAGAATTTTTGTCAGACAAACGTTGTCTGAGCGTGGGGAATTAAAGTATGGAGCGAAGACTAAAACGAGTATACGTACAATTCATATTCCGAAGATTTTAGTAGAAGAATTAAAAACACACCGAAAGTTCGTCGAATATGAAAAAGAAAAAGCCAGTGATAAATACACCGACTTAGACTTAGTTCTCCCCTCGAAATATGGGAAACCTTTAGATTCTCGAAGCATACGAAGATCATTTTACAATGTAACCGAAAAACTCGGCTTACCGAGAATAAGATTCCATGATTTACGACATACTCACGCTACACTATTAATTCAACAAAACGTTAATGTAAAATTAATTTCAGAACGACTAGGTCACGCTGATATAGGTACGACATTAAATACCTACAGTCACGTGTTACCTGATATGCAACGTTCTGTAGCTGAAAAGCTCGACGAAGTCTTCGAAAAGTGTGACCGCTAGTGTGACTCGACCTTCAAATTCCGAAAAAAAACGAGTGGAAAAATCGATGGTTACAGGTGTTACTTCACCACAAACCGCGTCTGACTACACCCATCCTTCTGCTTCGTTACTTCTAATACAGCTGGCATTGCGTTTTTCAGCTCTTGAACGTGTGAAATGACACCGATAAATCGGCCTGATTTTTGTAAGTCAATTAAAGCATCTACTGCTTTCGTTAATGATTCTTCATCTAATGAACCGAACCCTTCATCGATGAACATCGTTTCGATGGAAATACCACCTTCATACGCTTGAATGACGTCTGCCATTCCAAGAGCTAAGCAAAGTGATGCATTAAATTTCTCTCCGCCGGATAGTGTTTTTACATCGCGTGTTTGGCCAGTGTATGCATCGTACACATCTAAGCCTAATCCACTTTGGCGGTTTCTTTTTTCAACTCGTTCACTTCGTTTTAAATAAAATTGTCCATTTGATAATTTACGTAATCGTTCGTTTGCGATTTGAACAATTTGTTCTAAATACTCAATTAAGATGTAACGTTCAAATGATATACGACTTTCGTTATCACCTTTCATTACTTCATATAAATCAACAAGTTCTTGGAAGGCTTTTTCTTCCTCGTGAATTTGTTCGTCAATACGTCTAATGTTTTCATGTAAATCAGAAATATATGTTACCGCATTTTGCGCACGTTGACGTTTTTCTTTAATGATATCGAGATTAATTTCTAGTTCTTTTATGTGTTCACCTAAAGATGTAATATCCATATACTCTTTATCTTTTAATTCTGAGTTTAACTCTTCGATTTGTTTTGCAAGCACTTCAAGCGATGAATAATAACCTTGAATTTCTTTTTGTAACATCTCCATCTCGGCATCGCTTAATTTGGCTTCTTTATACGTGAATTCATCTGTAAACCCACTTTGTTCTAGCTCTTTCATAAAGCGTGCGAAAGTCTCTTCTTTCTTTAATTTTGCACTTTCAAATTGATTAGAAGCACCTTTTTGTTCTGCTTGAATACGTATATTTTCATTTTGCCAATGCTGATACGCTTCCTGGACTTTCTTCCATTCGTCCTCCATTAACCTAAGTTCCTGCATAGCTTGGTCAAACTGTGCTTTCCAAGCTTGTACTGTTTGTAAGTTTTCTGGAATATTTCGTTTATCATGTTCATATGACGTACGAAGTTGCATACACTCCATTTCTGTACGGTGCTGCATTGTTTCCACTTCTCGTTTTTGTTTCTGAAGTTCTTCTATTTTTTCTTCTACGCTTTTCATGTTCGCAGCAATCTGCTTACGTGTTTCTTCACTTGCTTTTAACGTATTAACGTCTGCAGCTAATTGTTTTCCTTTTTGAACAAGTGCACTATATGTTTCAACTAATTTTTCGGAGTTATAGCCACGTTTCACAACTTCTTCTATCACTTGTTCATATTGTAGTCGATAAAAATTCCATTTCTCCTCTACTTGCACATGTAATTTTTCAGCAATGTTCTTCTTATCTCTTAAATCGTTTAACTCTTTTTCATCGATCGCATTACTTTGCTCTGTAGCTTTTTGCGGATGATTCGTACTACCACATACCGGACAAGATGCACCGTCATGTAAATGAAGAGCTAATATACCAGCTTGTTCACTTAACCAACGGCGCTCCATATTTTCATATGCAAGAACTGCCACGTGCATTTTATTATTTGCCACTTCTTTTTCTTGCTCGAATTTTTGTTTTTCTTGCCAAACATCATATGCTTGCTTTAAAACTTTTGCATCTTCTCGCATATTCGTTAGTTCTTCTACTTTAGCTACATATTGCTCAAGTGCTTGTTCTAATTGCTGCAATTCATCAGACATTCTCTGTTTTTGGCTTGTATGCTCTTCTAGTTGTTGATCCAACTTTTGCATACTTTCTTTTAATTTCCCTATTTGAATTTCGGCATTTTGTAAATTCAGCTTTCTCTCAGCTAATGATTCAATGATTGCTTGTAACTCTTCTAATCTTTGAACAAGTTTTTTAGCCTCTTCTCGTTCAGCTTCTTTATTCTTTACTACTTCATACTTCTCCTGAGCAAGTTCAAAGCTGTTCATTATCTGTTCTTGTTTGACGATTATCTGTTTTAACAAACTTTCAGCTTTCTGCTCATTTTGCATCGCTTCTTCATACCATTGTTCAAATGGTAATAAGCGCTTTGCTTGTTCCGCACGTTTAAAGGATTTTTCTTTCCTTTCAATTGCTGCACGGTTCTCTTGTAAAGTGTTATATTTCTCATTCTTTTGTTGTAAATCTATAAATTTCTCATTTACAGATTTTGCTGCATGAAAACGTGTTTCTGCATCCTTTAATTGCTTCGTTTGAACATCTTGTTCTACTTGTAATTGCTCAACCTCTGCCTTATACACTGTTGTTTCTTGTTCTAACGCTTCTACTACTTGATGCGTATTTACATATTCTTGTGCCGCTAATGTCTCTAATAATGCTCCATCACGGATTGGTAATTTAAAAACATTACGAAAATAGAGCTCTCTCTCTTTTTGTTTTTCTTGTAAAACATCTTTCCATTGTTTTCTCTTTTGATCAAGTAACTCACGCATTAATTTATAACGATCCGTTTTAAAAATACGACGTAAAATCTCTTCTTTGTTTTCCGTCTCAGATGTTAATAGTTTTCGGAATTCACCTTGTGGTAACATAACAATTTGACTAAATTGATGTTTACTTAACCCAATTAAATCTTCCACTTTTTTGTTTACGTCTGTTACATGAAAACGATCGACGGCTGGAACGTTTTCTCCATCAATAACTTCATATAATTCTACTGCATGTCCTGTAATGGTCTTATTCCCTTGTTTTTTATGTCCAAGTTGTCTTTTTATTTCATAGCGTTTCCCTTTTAATTGAAAGGTTAGTTCTACACTTGTATAAACATCATCATCAGCAAATTGACTTCGAAGCATGCTCGTATCACTACGTTCTTCTCCACTAGCCTCACCATATAACACATAACAAATCGCATCAAAAATCGTTGTTTTTCCAGCTCCCGTATTCCCAGAAATAGCGAAAATACGATGTTCTCCAAGATATTCAAAATCGATTACTTCTTTCTGTTTATATGGCCCGAATGCTGTCATAATAAGCTGAATCGGTCTCATCCTCGTTCACCTTCCCGTTCTTGCACTGTTTGTAATACATCTATAAATAGGCGTTCTTTCTCTTCTGATAAATCTAACCCTTTCATTTCTTTATAGAAAGCCTTTAAAAGAGATAAATCATCCGTTTTATGTCTTGAAACCGTTACTTCATTTGTATCTGTGAGTTCTCGCCTTTGCATCGCTCTTTCAACGTGCATTGCATTTGGATATACAGATCGTATTTTCTCCATTGGCTGTAAGACAGGGTTTTCATCTAATAATTTTACAAATACGTAATCTTCACTTACTGGGTGCTGTAATAATTCATCTATTTTCGCTTCTACTGTTCGCATTTTACGACGTGGTGAAAGTAACCTTTTTTCAATTGCTACTTCACCAGTTTCATTCAGTTCTACAATGTAATAACCTTTTTTATGTTTCTCTTCAGAAATTGAATAGGCAAGTGGTGAACCTGAATATCTAATGGTCTCATTACGTACGAAATGCGCTTGATGTAAATGTCCAAGCGCTGTGTAATGAAACTTATCAAAATAATGACTATTTACATATTCAGCACCACCAATTGAAAGTGGTCGTTCTGCATCACTTGTATTCTCCTCCGCTTCTCCTGAAGAAGTTACAAATGCATGTCCAACAAATACATGTCTAGCTTCTTTATCCATTGTTTCAGAGAGCTCATTCATAAAAATGCGCATCGCATCATCATGAGAACGTACATCTTCATTTTTCAACACGTGTCTAACTATGCTTGGGTCTGCATACGGTATTAGATGGAAGTGAACCTCTCCATATTCATCATTTAGTACAACAGGTTCATACGGGAATTGAAATTGGCCTGCAATATGTAATCCCTGTTTTTTCATTAAACTACTCCCAAAATGGATACGATCCGGACTATCATGATTACCAGCTACTGCAATAACTGGTGTTTGTAAATCAATAACTATTTTTTGCAGCACATCATTTAATAAGTCTACTGCTTCTGTAGGTGGAATTGCTCGGTCATATAAATCCCCTGCAATAATTACAGCATCTGGTTTTTCTTCTTCAACAGCCTGTACAAACTGATCTAATACAATCTTTTGGTCTTCAGTCATATACACGCCATGAACAAGCTTACCTAAATGCCAATCCGCTGTATGAAATAACTTCATATTTTTCTACTCCTTTTAATTTACTGATTTTAGTGAAACGAGTTGATAGTTTATTGTAGTTTTTCCGTTCTCCCACTCTAGCTTCAATATCGTTGCACTTCCAATTCTTTCTTCATTTGATTTATATAAAGGCAATATTTCTTGAATTGTAAATAAGTGATAACCATCCAATATTAATTGAAATATATTTTCTTCAATATGTAATCTTACTTCTTTTTCATTTGAAATAATTTTTGTGTGCATCTCAAATTTCATGATAGATACAACCCCTTTTTATAATCTCTACATTTTAATAGTATAGTGGCTATGCAAGATTGACAAGTACATACACAGCAAAGTACACACTTTTCTATTGTTATATGTTTTATGTATTTTATATAAAATACGGTATGTGAAATTTTATATTTTCTCCAAAATAAAAATGCCTATTGTGACATCTTTATTTTTGTATAAAGTCTTTCATTACATAATATAAAACGGTAATTAAAACGATTGCGACGAAAAATGAGAACACTGCGACAATGTACCCATCTTTATTTAATAAAATACAGAATGAAATAGATATTATAAAAATCGGAAATACGAGACGTACTTTATCCTTCACTTCTTCTGTCGTATCTGTATGATGAAAATACTGCGTTATCCCTATCATTAAAGAAGACAAAATAATAACCGACAATAGTAAAGGTCCTGGCATTCCGATTTCTCCTTTCTCTATTTCTAATTCAGTGTAAAATTTTTTATTACAATTGTACGATTCATTTTTTCTTCAAACACTCTTTTTAGAATTGATAATGAACAATTCACACCTATATAATAGCGCTTTTATCATTATAACTTCAAATAATTACACTTACAGTAATGTTGTAATATTCCCCCTCAGTCTCTGAAATCCTGCAAAGATAACTCGTCAAAATATGCGGTGACCAAATTAATATTTACCGTCAACTTTTGACAAAATTTATAAAGGACATTTCAGTACATATCAAGAATTAAGAATAAGAAGATATGTAAGGGAGGATGCATTATGACTGAACACGTTTTATTTTCTGTTAGTGAAAACGGCGTTGCAACAATTACTTTAAACCGTCCAAAAGCACTTAATTCTTTATCTTATGACATGTTACAACCTATCGGACAAAAACTTAAAGAGTGGGAACACGATGAGCGTATTGCACTTATCGTGTTAAAAGGAGCTGGCACAAAAGGTTTTTGTGCAGGTGGCGACATTAAAACTCTTTATGAAGCGCGTTCCAATGAAGTGGCATTGCAACATGCAGAACGTTTTTTTGAAGAAGAGTATGAAATTGATACATATATTTATCAATATACAAAACCGATTATTGCTTGTTTAGATGGAATTGTAATGGGCGGTGGTGTCGGTCTTACAAATGGTGCGAAGTATCGCATTGTAACTGAACGTACGAAATGGGCAATGCCAGAGATGAATATCGGCTTCTTCCCAGACGTCGGAGCTGCATATTTCTTAAATAAAGCACCTGGATATACAGGACGCTTCGTTGCTTTAACAGCATCTATTTTAAAAGCTTCTGACGTATTATTTATTAATGCTGCTGATTACTTTATGACATCTGATTCATTACCAGAGTTTCTTACTGAACTTGAAAGTGTAAATTGGCATAAAGAAGTTGATGTACATACTAATTTAAAAGAAGTTATTCGTACATTCGCAACTGCTCCAAACTTAGAAAGCGAGCTGACTCCTTCATTAGAAGTAATTAATTCACATTTTGCTTACGATACAATTGAAGAAATCATCCATTCATTGGAGAAAGATGAAAGCTCCTTTGCTCTAAAAACGAAAGAAACACTGTTATCAAAATCACCTATTTCACTAAAAGTAACATTAAAACAGTTTATTGATGGACAAGATAAATCCGTTGAAGAATGTTTCGCTACGGACCTTATACTTGCTAAAAACTTCATGAGACATGAAGATTTCTTCGAAGGAGTACGCTCCGTTGTCGTTGATAAAGATCAAAATCCGAATTATAAATATAAACAGTTAAGTGACGTTTCAGAAGAAGATGTGAATCGTTTCTTTAATTTACTTAATGCATAAAATGAAACTGTAATGAGTGGGTGTTTTGTTCATCCCCCACCTAACTTCTTTGCTCCAGTTAAATCTTGTGCGGTGGAAATCTTACTACTCGCAGGGATAAAATCGAGGCTATATAGTAGTGTAATTACAGCTACTATATAGCCTTTTTTATTTAATAATTTTTAATAAAATTTAATTTTATTAAATCCATTTTTGTGCTACACTGATTTTAATCAAATATTCTAAAAATAAAAAGGAGGGGCGGCTATGATAGAAAATTATCTTCTTTTCATCATTATGTCTATTTGCCTTATCATTTTACCTGGTCCAGATACAGCAATGGCTACGAAAAACACATTGGTTGCTGGTAAAATCGGTGGAGTGAAAACAGTGTTTGGTACATGTATTGCACTATTAATTCATACTTTAGCTGCTGTAATTGGTCTTTCTGCACTTATTGTAAAGTCAGCTCTTTTATTTTCTATTTTCAAGTACGTTGGGGCTCTCTATTTAATATATATCGGTATTAAAGCCCTTTTAGCAGTAAGAAACAAAGAAAACTTAGATACAAATGATCTATCTTTGAATAATGAAAACGAACATACTTCTTGCTTTCGCCAAGGATTTCTTACAAATTTATTAAATCCTAAAGTTGCAGTCTTCTTTTTAACTTTTTTACCGCAATTTTTAAATCCAAATCATAATACATTTATTCAACTTCTTGTAATGGGCCTTACTTACCTCGTTTTAACAGTCATTTGGTTTGCATTTTATATATTTTTAATTGATAAAATTAGTGCTTTTATGAAAAAACCAAAGACGCAACGTTATATTCAAGGGCTAACAGGAGTCGTCCTAATTGGATTTGGTATTAAACTAGCTTTTGAAAAAAATAATTAACAAGATGAAAACCACCACCACTATTAATAGTGGTGGTGGTTTTCATTTAATAGCTGATTTGGCTGTTTACTCTATATTAAAACCAGCGCTCAGTTACAACTTTTTTACGTGTATAGAATTGAACGCCATCTGTACCATTTGTACCTAAATCACCAAAGAATGAAGCTTTATTTCCTGCAAATGCGAAGAATGCCATTGGTGCTGGAACGTTTACATTTACACCGATCATACCAGCATCGATGTTATCACGGAATGTTTGTGCATGTTTACCATTTGACGTATAAATAACCGCACCGTTTGCAAATTTAGATTGATTTGTTAGTTTAATACCTTCTTCTAAATCTTTAACACGTACAATGCTTAATACTGGAGCAAAAATTTCATCTTGCCAAATTTTCATTTCTTGATTCACGCCATCAAAGATTGTCGCACCTACAAAGTAACCTTCTCCAACTTCTTCATTAATTTTACGGCCATCTACTAATAAAGTTGCCCCATCTGCTACACCGCTATTAATATAGCCTAAAACGCGCTCTTTATGAGATTCACGGATTAATGGTCCAACATAGTTATCTTCGTTAAAGCCATCGCCTACTTTTAATTTTTTCGTTTCTGCTACTAATACATCAATGAATTCATCAGCAATTTCATCCACTACTGCTACTACTGAGCATGCCATACAGCGCTCTCCACTACTTGCAAATGCAGATCCAATTACACCTTGTACTGTTTTCTCAAGATTGCAATCTGGCATTACAATCGCATGGTTTTTCGCACCTGCTAACGCTTGTACACGTTTTCCGTGTTTTGTACCTGTTTCATATACGTAACGAGCTACCGGCTCAGAGCCAACGAACGAAACAGCTTGAATATCTTTATTTTCTAAAATGCTATTTACAACATCTTTTCCGCCTTGTACTAAATTTAATACGCCTTTTGGGAAACCTGCTTCATAGAATAATTCTACAAGTCGCTCCGCTAAAAGTGGCGTTCTTTCCGATGTTTTTAATACGAATGTATTACCGCAAGCAATTGCAAGTGGGAACATCCATAATGGAATCATCATTGGGAAGTTGAACGGTGTAATACCAGCAACAACTCCGATTGGGTAGCGCCAAATTGATCCATCAATTCCGCTAGCAATATTCGGAAGCGCTTGTCCCATCATTAAATTTGGCGTAGATGTTGCAAGTTCTACCGCTTCAATACCACGCTGTACTTCACCTGTTGCATCCGTTAGCGTCTTACCATTTTCTAGCGTAATGATTTTTGCAAGCTCATCTTTGTTTTCTTGTAATAGCTGTAAATATTTATATAAATTTCTTGAACGATTCGGAACTGGTACTTTAGACCATGTTTCGAATGCTGCTTTTGCCGCTTCAACAGCTTTTTCAACATCCTCTTTTGGAGATAGTGGAACGTAAGCGATAATTTTTCCAGTCGCTGGATTTGGAACTGCTTCTACTTCCGTACCTGTCGATTCAACCCACTCACCGTTAATGTGATTTTTCACTCGTTTAATTTCAGTTGTAATCATTGTATTCTCTCCTTTGTATAATTTATTTTTGATTAGAAATTAATTGCTCGCTAACTTTCTTATATAAAGCAGCCATATCGTTTTCACCATATCCAGCTTGACTCGCTTCGTCATATACATTTAATAACATTTCGCTTACCGGTAAATGGAGTTCGCTTTCCTTAGCTAAGTCAACTGCAAACCCTAAATCTTTCTTCAATAAGCTCACAGTAAATCCTGGCTCGTAGTTTTCAGGTGCTATAAAACTTTTAAAATTACGTTCATAAATTCTGCTTTGACCGTAACTTACATTTAAAATATCAAACATTTTATCTAAATCCATATTGTTCTTTTTCGCTAATGTTAAAGCTTCACTTACACCAGCTGTATAAAAACCAATTAATAAGTTATTAATTAACTTAACAGTTGTACCACTATCAATCTGCTCACTAACATGGAAAATGTTCGCGCCTAGAACGCCCATGATAGATTCCGTTTTCTCATATACCTCTTTTGATCCACCAACCATAAACGTTAATGTACGATTTTCGGCTCCAATTACACCGCCGCTCACAGGTGCTGCTAAAAAGTTTACTTTCTTTTCCTTTGCAGCTTCCTCTAATTGTTTGTTTAACTGCGGCGATACCGTACTTGTATCAATGAAAACTACATTCGAGTGACCATTTTCAAATAATCCTTCTGCTCCAAAATATACCGCTTCAACAGCGCGAGGTGAAGGTAAACTTGTAAAAACTACATCACATGTTTCTGCTAGTTTTGAGATTGATAGACCGATAATTCCGCCTTCTTTTTCAAAGGACGCTTCTGCCTCTTTATTTAAGTCCACGCCATATACTGTGTAACCTGATTTAGCTAGATTTTTTGACATCGGAAGACCCATGTTACCTAAACCGATAAAACCAATCTTTTTCATATCGCTTTCCTCCTATTTACACAATATATTTCCCGCGATTTATAATAGCTTTCGCAATTTCTCTCTTCTTCGTAAATACGTTCGTGTATAAAGGTACTAATAATTGACGGATTTCAGCTAAAATCACATGTCTATCTTGTTCTTCTGTGACAGCCGCCGAAAGTACAGAAATCGCTGCTTCTTCTACTTTACGGTATCCTTCTTCACAAATAACATCCGTTATGAGTTGCTTCGTACGTTCTTTTTCCTCACCATTTTTACTTACCGCTTTTCTCGTACGTAAAAACGCTGATTCCATGACGTACACGTCCGTCAACATATTTGAAATTACACGTGAATATTCTTGTTCTTGGTCGATTTTTAGACCTGGAGTTTTAGAGAGCGTTTTCAAAGATTGTTTCAACAATTTTTTCGCTAATAAAATGTAACGATGGTTTCTTTCGACATTTGCTACATCACTTTCTACTTCAGTATCTTCTAATTGTTCGATTTGCTTCATTAACATTTTGGCAACTGTTAATCTATTAATTTCATTCGTTCCTTCAAAAATACGACTAATTCTAGCATCACGATATAATCGTTCTACCTCATACTCTTGCATATAACCGTAACCACCATGAATTTGTACAGCTTCATCTACGATATAAGCAAGTGTTTCAGAAGCGTTCACTTTATTAAGTGCACATTCAATTGCAAATTGGGACATTTTCTTCATAAGATCTTCATCGCTCTCATGAATTGCCTCATCGATTACACCTGCTGTACGATAAGCTGCACTTTCTGCTCCATATGTAGCAATGATCATATTTGCAATTTTCTCTTGAATCATCGTAAAGTCTACTAATTCCGTTTGGAACTGTTTTCGCTCTTTTCCATATTGAACCGACAAACCAATTGCTTGTTTTGCTGTTCCAATATTTCCAAAAGCAAGTTTAAGTCTAGCAAAGTTAAGAATATTAAGGGCTACGTGATGCCCTTTCCCAACTTCCCCTAAAACATTTTCAGCAGGGATGACAACATCTTCTAAAATAAGAGTCGCTGTTGAAGAACCTTTAATCCCCATTTTCTTTTCTTCTAATCCAATAGATACACCTTCACATGTTCTTTCGACAATAAACGCTGTCATTCCTTTATTTGTCTTCGCAAAAACAACGTATACATCTGCCATATGAGCATTTGTAATCCATTGCTTCTCACCATTTAACTTCCAAGCTGTTCCCTCTTCATTCAATACGGCGCTTGTTTTTGCACTTAATGCATCCGAACCAGCATTTGGCTCAGTTAAAGCATAAGCACCAATCCATTCTCCCGATGCGATTTTCGGTAAATATTTTTCTTTCTGTTCTTTCGTTCCATAATATATGTAAGGCAATGTACCGACACCAGCGTGTATATTAAAAGAAACGCTAAACGCACCAGCGTAACCCATTTTCTCTGCTACAAGACCTGAGACAGCCTTTCCTAACTCGAACCCGCCATAATCTTCTGGTACCTCAATGCCTAATAATCCAAGTTCCCCAGCTTTCTCAAATAATTGACGAGAAACTTTATAGTTATGTTGTTCAATATTCTCCATTTGTGGAACAATTTCTTGTTTAACGAATTGTTCTGTCGTTTTTGCGATTAAATCTTCATCACCTGAAAAATCTTCTGGTGTAAAGTAAGTATGATTTATATCTTTATTGAGTGAAAAAAATTCATCCCATGGTAACTTCGTTTTCTCCATATGTATCCCCCTATCATTCGGCTTTCATAGCTTTTTGCTTATGCTCGTCTACGATGAGTGGAATATCTTTTTTGAAAATAGAAGGCGATGATTTTTCACATCAAGCATTTTATTTTGCCAAAGATGTATTTTCATCGCCTTCGCTGCTTGATCTATTGATCTTCTGATAATACTGTTTTTGCAATACCAGTATCTAACTCTTCAAAGTCATGATATGAAATTGTTTCGTATAATTCACTTCTCGTTTGCATATTAGAAAGTGCATCTTTTTGAGAACCTGTTTCTTTAATTAAAGTAAACACATTTTCATACGCTTTCGCTGCAACGCGAAGTGAAGTTACAGGATAAATAACCATTTGGAAGCCCATATTTGCAAATTCCTCTGCACTATAATATGGAGTTTTTCCAAATTCAGTCATATTCGCAAGTAAAGGTGCATTTACCTTACTATTAAATAGACGGAATTCTTCCTCTGATTGAAGCGCTTCAGGGAAAATTGCATCTGCACCTGCTTTTACATATGCATTTGCTCTTTCAATTGCTTCATCTAATCCTTCAACGCCGCGAGCATCAGTACGTGCTACAATGTATAAGCTCGGTGCAACTTCTTTAATCGCTTTAATTTTTTGAACCAATTCTTCTGTAGTAACAAGTTTCTTACCATTTAAATGTCCACATTTTTTTGGTAATTGCTGATCTTCAATTTGGACAGCTGCTACTTTCGCTTCCACCATTTCTACAGCTGTTCTCGCTACATTTAGTACACCACCAAATCCTGTATCAATGTCAACAAGAACAGGTAAGTCTGTAGCTCTTACTAAATCTCTTGCTCTCTCAGCCACTTCAGTAGACGTCACGATACCTAAATCTGGTAAGCCTTTACTTGCAGTATAAGCAGCTCCTGATAAATAAAGAGCTGAAAAACCTGTATTTTTTGCAACTAAAGCCGCCATTGCATCATGAGCACCTGGAATTTGCAAAATTTCATTTGCTTCTACTAAAGCTCGGAATCGATTCGCAAGCTCCTCTTGTGTTGACTGCTTTTTCACAACCCAAGCCATTCTAAATTCCCCCTATTATTAAATTAAGAATAGATCTACAAATTCATTTACATTCATATTTTCTAGCTTTTCTTCATTTAAACAAACTTCATGAATTTGTTCTTGTTGCTTACTAGAATAATGACCTGCCATATTTGCAGTGAATTTTTGAACAACTTTTGGAATTGCTTCGTCTCTACGGAAACGGTGACCAAGTGGATATTCACATTCCACATTTTCTGTTACTGTGCCATCTTTAAAGTGAACTTGAACAGCGTTGGCGATTGAGCGCTTGTTCGGGTCAAGGTAATCTAAACTGTACTGTTTGTTTTCAACAACAACCATCTTATTACGTAATTCGTCTACACGTGGATCGTTTGCTACTGCATCTTCATAATCGTCTGCAACGATATCTCCTTTTAATAAACCAATTGCCGTAATGTATTGTAAGCAATGATCACGATCAGCTGGGTTATTTAATGGACCTTCTTTATCAATAATACGAATTGCTGATTCATGAGTTGTAATTGTAATGCGGTCAATTTCATCCAATCTCTCTTTAATTTCCGGATGCAACTTCACTGCACATTCTGCAGCTGTTTGTGCATGGAATTCTGCTGGATATGACACTTTAAATAATACATTTTCCATTACATATGACTCTAGTGGTCTTGCTAATTTTAATTCTTGTTTATTGAATAATACATCTTGGAATCCCCATCCTGGCGCAGATAATGCTGTTGGATAACCCATTTCACCTTTTAGAGCAGTCATTGCAAGATGAACACCGCGGCTCGTTGCGTCACCTGCAGCCCATGATTTACGTGAGCCCGTATTTGGAGCATGACGATATGTACGAAGACTAGAATTATCAATCCACGCATGTGATAATGCATTAAAGATTTCTTCACGTGTTCCGCCAAGCATTTTCGCAACTACTGCAGTTGTTGCTACTTTTACATATAATACATGGTCAAGACCAACTCTGTTTAAGCTGTTTTCTAAAGCCAGCACGCCTTGAATTTCATGTGCTTTAATCATCATTTCTAATACTTCACGTACTTTTAAAGCTTCTTTTCCTTCTGAAATACGAACACGGCTAATATAATCTGCGACCGCTAAAATTCCGCCTAGGTTATCAGATGGATGTCCCCACTCTGCTGCAAGCCAAGTATCGTTATAGTCTAACCAACGGATCATACATCCGATATTAAATGCACCTTTTACTGGATCTAGTACATAAGACGTACCTGGTACACGTGTACCATTTGGCACGACTGTTCCTGGCACAACTGGTCCTAGTAATTTCGTACATTCTGGATATTGTAATGCTAAAATTCCACATCCAAGTGTATCAAGTAATACGTAACGAGCTGTACTGAATGCTTCTGCACTAGTAACCTCTTTATTTAATACATAATCCGTAATCTCTTCTAATAATGCATCTTTTTGCTTAATTTCATTTGTTTTAATCATGCTATCCTTCCCTTTCTGTCGAAAATTCGTTATTATTAATGATGGGTGTCGGTCAAACACCCATCTGGCGGGCGGTGCTAACAACTCCCCAGTTGTTCTTATTTACTAAGTACATGTCGCTCGCCAATATAATTTACACGCGGACGGAACAAACGATTATTTGCATGTTGCTCAATAACGTGCGCACATAATCCCACTGTTCTAGAGCTAAAGAAGATAGGTGTGTAAAGTTGAATTGGAATACCTAGCATCCAATATACTGGAGCTGCATAATAATCAAGATTTGGATAAATTCCTTTTTCTTTTTCCATAATCTTTTCTCCAGCTTCACACATTTCATATAGTGTATAATCACCTTTTACATCACATAACTGTTTTAAAGCTTCCTTCATCATAAGTGCTCTTGGATCCATCTTCTTCATATAAACACGGTGTCCAAAGCCCATAATTTTTTCTTTGTTATATAATTTCTTCTGTAATAACTCTTCAAATTTCTCAACATTACCAGCTTCTAAAAGCATGTACATAACCGCTTCATTTGCACCGCCATGTAAACTTCCTTTTAAAGATGCAACTGCACCTGTTAAAGCACCGTATAAATCTGATTGTGTTGATGCAATAACGCGAGCTGTAAATGTAGAGTTTGGCATTTCATGCTCACTATATAAAACAAGGGAACGATCAAAGATCTTTTCCTCAAGTTCAGTTGGTTTTTTACCAGTTAACATATAGAAGAAATTCGCACTATAAGATAATTCTTTAAGAGGTTCAATTGGCTCCTCATTATTTAAAATATGATAGCTATTCGCTACAATGTTTGGCACTTTACTTAACAGCTTGTACCCTCGGCTTTTATTCACTTCTAACGAGCGGTTTTCGATATCATTATCGTAACCAGCTAACGCTGACACACCTGTACGTAATCCATCCATGGGATGCGTCTCTTTAGGCAATGCCTTTAGTACGTTGAATACACCTTCTGGTACTGCATATTCTTCTTTTAATTTCTTTTCAAGTGTTGCTTTTTCATCTTCATTCGGTAGGTGTTCCTCCAATAAAAGGTGCACAATGTCTAAATACTCTTTTGTTTTTGAGAGTTCGATTAAGTCATACCCTTGAATTACAATTTCACCTTTTACTGTGTCAAGAAACGAGATTTTCGTCTCCGCTGCCACTATACCATCTAATCCCGGGGAAAATTTTTCTTCAGCTTTCATCATTATTTCCTCCAATCCTAATAGATCTTCGTGCACATAACTGTAAGCCTTTACAATATTGTGAAACTACATTTCTATTTCAATGTATCAGAGTTTTTAGAAGATTTCAATTTATTTTATAATGATAAGTTTCCTACACTTTTCTTACTGTAACAATACAATTTTTTGAAAATAATTCTTATATTTTATAAAGAAAGAATAGAC
>NZ_JBMOWC010000035.1:0-35517 GCF_049310765.1 Bacillus sp. PSXD-155
TAAAGAACGAAGCTGGTCAAGTAGTTGGAGAAGCGAAAACAACGAATAAAGACGGCGTTGTGAAATTCGAAAGCTTAGTGCCAGGAAAGTATACGTTAGAAGAAACGAAAGCGCCGGAAGGTTATAAAGCGCTAGAAGTAACAGTAGACGTAAATGTTGTAGCAAATGAAGTAGTAAAACAAGAAGTTATGAATGAAAAAATGAAAGAAGAAATTACAGGTCAATTAGAAATTACAAAGGTAGATGCTAATAATACAAATAAAATATTAGCAGGCGCAGTGTTTGAAATTTGGAAAGACGGAACAAAAATCGATACATTAACAGCAAATAAGAGCGGTAAAGCGACTTCTAAGAAGTTAGAACCAGGAGATTACACTTTAAAAGAAATCCAAGCGCCAGAAGGATATACTTTATCCGATAAGGAAATGAAATTTACGATTTCTAATGAAAAAATTGAAGTTGTAAAGCTTCAAATTACAAATAAAAAAGATACAGAAAAAGGGCCGGAAAAACCAGGTGAAGGAACAGAAAAACCAGGTGAAGGAACAGAAAAACCAGGTGAAGGAACAGAAAAACCAGGTGAAGGAACAGAAAAACCAGGTGAAGGAACAGAAAAACCAGGTGAAGGAACAGAAAAGCCAGGTGAGGGAGTAGAAAAACCTAATTTACCAGAAAAAGGACAAGGTTCTTCTAATAATCAACAACTTCCAGCTACAGGACACAATACGAATTACGTTCCATTCATCGGTTTTATGCTTCTGCTACTAGGAATACGTTTAAGATTCATGGCTAAAAATAGTTAAAAGATGTATAAAAGGCATCAGAGATATATAATCTCTGATGCCTTTTTAAGTGAATACAGATAAAATGAAAATATCTATATGGAATGATAAATATTTTAAGCTTCAATTACGTTAAGCATTCTGTTTATAAATGCAGCTGCGTGTGCACGTTGTGATGGTCCTTTTGGTACGAATTGATTAAATTCATTACCTTTTACAATTCCATATCCATACACTCTTTGTACTTCTTCTTTAGCGTAAATTAAGTTTTGGTCTACGAATGGTAGTTCAACTTGTTTTGCAAAAATACCAGCGTGTTTTAGAGAACGATCGATCATAATAACAGCTTCTTCGCGTGTAATTGTAGTATTTGGATCAAATGTATTATCACCACGTCCGCGGATTATACCTGCGCTTGCTGCACGATTAATACCGTCTCTTAAAGATGGGTGTACTTGTTCTAAGTCTGTGAACTTAGCATTTCCACTTGGTAATTGTAAAGCACGAGTAATTAATGTAGCAAATTCAGCACGCGTTACAAGACGTTCTGGGAAGTACTTGCCGTTCCCTTCTCCTTGCATAATGCCTCTAGCTGCTAATTGACGAATGTCTTGTTCATACCATCCACCTGTAATGTCATCAGTTACGGGATTTTTTTGGTTTTCCTTATAGTATGTTTCAGTTCCTTTTAAGAAAGCATTCCATTGTCCGCGTTGAATCATAAACGCAGGGCAGTTTTTTCCTGACCAAAATTGATGTTTTTGGACCTTATCTAGAGAAATATTTAAGTCGTTCATTAAATAAGCTGCCAATTTACGGGCATTTTCTACCGCTTTTTCATAGTTTCCATCTTGATTAACGGCAATTTCAATTCCGATAGATTCATAGTTTCCAGTTTTATTTCCAGCATGCCATCCAACTTCATTTACCGGAAGATGTTGATAAATTTCTTTATCATCTACTGTGAAATGCCAAGATGCGGCGCGATCAGCTGTTCCGCGTGCTTGGTTATCTAAGAATTTTGCATGATTTAGAGCATTAGCACCTTTCGCTGTATTAGCCGTTTCGTGAATCGTAATATATTTAGGTACCATCGGGTAGCCAGGGCGAATATCGTCATTTCCTTTTGGGACAATCATTTCTTTAAATGTAACGCCATAAATATTGTTTGTTTGTAGAGCTTCCGGAGCTCTCAATAAACTATTTTTAGCAGTACGACTGTTTTTTAGTAATGAAGCTTTTGTACCTTCAAATGTAGCAGAAGGTGCATAAATCCATTTTGCTGTTTCGTTTATTTGGACTTTAAACCAATTTCCAGCTTGTTCAGTAGGAGTAATGACTTGTGGCTCTAGTTTCCCTTCTTCTTTAAACGATTGGAACGGAAGGGCATGTATGGAAGCTTCTTCTTTTACGATTAATTTTTGGTTAGATAGTTTATGAATCTCTTGAACTTCTAAGCTATTATCATTGTTATCTATCCATCCAGCGCCAGTTGGCGTCGTTATGTAGTAAGCATTTCCTTTTTTCTTTGTCGCCGTTACGACTTGTTCTGTAATCTCGATATTCGATTTGTTTTTTAAATCATTCGCGGTATATAATGAATGTTTTTTTGAAGTGTATAGTAGGAATTGGCCAGTAACCTCGATATCTTCTTCATGAGTACTATGCTCATTAACATGCTCCTTAATACTTTTAAAAACTTGATCCTCCGTATATACTTCGGCGGATTTTTCAGCACTCTCTGCAAATGAATAAGTAGGTGCAAGAACAGTTTGTAATGCAAGAGAGAGAGTTAATACACTATAAAATTTCTTTTTCATATTTTTTTTAACACATTAGATTATAAAATCTAGTGTTAACATTCCTCCTTTATATATTGTATTTTCGCTATGTAACGATTTTTTGTACTAATAAATTTTAACAAGAGAAAATCATGATGTCTATATACATGAGCGATATTCATAAAAAGAATTATTTGAAAAAATGTAAGAGAAACAGGTAAAACCTTCTGTATTGACCTGTAAACGCCCTTCAAGTAAACTAAAGAGAGTTTGCAAATGAAAAGGTGATAATGTGTTAATTTCAATTAAAACGTTACAAGATGATCGTTTTTTACGTCCGCTACAAAATATTGGCGGCTTATTTTTTGAAGATAGTACGATTGGATTTGAACAAGAGGAAGCGAATCTGATCGTTGATATACACATTGAGGATAATGTGAAAGCATCCGCTCGATTAACGGATGTTAGCACAGGAAATGTGTATGAAGAAACATTCTCGAAAGATTTATCTGCTTTCACAGATGAAAAAGAGCGTATGAAGCAAGTGAAGCACGTTGTTTCTTATGTATATCTTTCTGTTCTTCAGCAGTTAACTGGACTTGAACAAAGCTGGGGTATTTTAACGGGAGTACGTCCGACGAAACTTCTTCATAAAATGCTTCAAAATGGTATGTCAAAAGAAGAAGCGCATCAAGAACTTCGTGAAAGTTATTTAATTCATGAAGAGAAAATTGAACTTCTTCAGCGTATTGTTGATTGCCAATTAGCAGTTGTTCCGGATTTATACCGTTTGAAAGAAGAAGTAAGTATTTATATCGGTATTCCGTTTTGCCCAACGAAATGTGCATACTGTACATTCCCGGCTTATGCGATTAATGGACGCCAAGGGTCTGTTGATTCGTTCTTAGGTGGTTTACATTATGAAGTTCGTGAAATTGGTAAGTTTTTAAAAGAAAAAGGTGTGAAAGTTACGACGATTTATTATGGCGGCGGTACACCTACAAGTATTACAGCAGAAGAGATGGATATGCTGTATGAAGAAATGTACGAAGCGTTCCCAGACGTGAAAAATGTACGTGAAGTAACAGTTGAGGCAGGTCGTCCAGATACGATCACGCCAGCAAAGCTAGAAGTGTTAAATAAATGGAACATTGACCGTATTAGTATTAATCCGCAGTCATATCATCAAGAGACACTAAAAGCAATTGGACGTCATCATACTGTAGAAGAAACAATTGAGAAATACCATTTAGCTCGTGAAATGGGAATGAACAATATTAATATGGACTTAATTATTGGTCTTCCTGGTGAAGGGTTAGATATCTTCAAGCATACGTTAGATGAAACAGAAAAGTTAATGCCAGAATCATTAACAGTTCATACGTTATCATTTAAACGTGCTTCTGAAATGACGCAAAACAAACGTAAATATAAAGTAGCAGGTCGCGAAGAAATTACAGCGATGATGCACGAAGCAGAAGAGTGGACGCAAAAGCATAATTACGTACCATATTACCTATATCGTCAAAAGAATATTTTAGGTAACTTAGAGAACGTTGGTTATGCAATGCCGACGCAAGAAAGTATTTACAACATTGTCATTATGGAAGAAGTACAATCAATTATCGGACTTGGTTGCGGTGCATCAAGTAAATTTGTTCATCCGAAGACGGGGGCAATTACGCACTTCGCGAATCCGAAAGATCCAAAATCATATAACGATGGCTTCGTAAAATATACAGAAGATAAATTGAAAATTTTAGAAGAGCTATTCGCATAAGAAGAAAGAGGTTGTTCCGAGTCGGAACAACCTCTTTTTATCCTGCAGTAACGGGGGCCGATTATATCTTGTCAGTTTTTGTCGGTAAGTCGATATATTCGAAAAATCGCCGATATAATTTCATTTACCGTCTAGTGGTATCGTATGTAAAACTATGTCGATAATAATCAGAAAAATTAGTCAAAACATTGAAGGACAATGTCTACTTATAGACGAAATGATAGATTTATGAAAGAGAAAAGGGGGAAATTGTTGGCATGTACATGACGATAGGGAGAATTTTTGATTTATCTGTTGGTAAGTATACGAATAAAGAGGCGTTAGTGGAACCTGAAAAAAATATTCGCTGGACATATAAACAGTGGGATGAACAAATAAATAAAACGGCACACGCTTTATTAGAAGACGGAGTAAGAAAGGGAGATACAGTATCTGTTTACTTATATAACTGTCATGAATTTGTAAACGTTTACTTAGCTTGTGCGAAGATTGGTGCAATTTTTAACCCGATTAACTTTCGCTTAAAGGCGAAAGAAGTATCTTATATTCTTCAGGACGCATCCTCGAAAGTCGTTGTCTTTGAAAAAGCAGTTGAGTCAACTGTTGCTATAATTGAAAGAGATTTTCCAAATACATCTTTTTGGTCTATAGAAAACGACAAACCTTCCTATGCAAGTTCCTACCATGAAAAAGTGAATGCAGCATCTTCTGAGAAAGTAAATATCGAAATTGATGAAATGGATTTTTGTTCTATGCTTTATACGAGCGGTACGACAGGTCATCCGAAAGGCGTGTTACATCGTCATCGTGAAATGGCTGAGCATAGTATGATTTGTACGTATTTCCTAAAATATAATAGAGATAGCGTTGGGCTTGTTGTTGCGCCTTTATATCACTGTGGTGAATTAAATGCCGGAATCATACCACGCATTCAAGTTGGTGGGAAGAATATTATTTTACATCATTTTGATACAGACACAGTATTACATACGATTCAAGAAGAAAAGATTACGACGTTCTTTGCAGCACCGACGATGTGGAATATGTTGTTGCAAAAAGATTTAACTCAGTATGATGTAACTTCAATGAAAATCGGTATATATGGCGGAGCGGCAATGGCACCGGCGTTAGTGAAGGAATGTAAAGAACGTCTTTATATTGACCTTGTTCAAATATACGGAATGACAGAAATGGGACCAGTTGTGGCATTTCTCGTAGAGGAGGATCAAATTACGAAAGCTGGTTCAGCAGGCACACCATGCTTTAGTCATGAAGTTCGTATTGTGAAACCGAACGAGGATGCACCGGCAGAACCAGATGATGTATTACCTCCTTATGAAGTAGGAGAAATTATTTTACGCGGCCCAACTATGATGGCTGGCTATCATAATCGCGAAGAGGCAAATAAAAAATCGATGTATAAAGGATGGTATCATTCTGGTGATTTAGGATACTTTGATAAGGATGGTTATTTATTCGTTGCAGATCGTGTTGATGATATGGTAATTAGCGGTGGCGTAAATATTTACCCTCGTGAAATTGAAGATTTCCTTCATAGTCATCCCGGTATATTAGATGTGGCGGTACTTGGTGAGCCAGATGAATTATGGGGAGAGCGTGTTGTGGCAGTTATTGTGAAGAAAGATGAAACAATAACAGAAGCTGATTTAGAAACGTATTGCAAAGAAAGTGACGAATTAGCAGATTATAAGCGTCCACGTCATTATTTATTTGTAGATGAACTTCCGCGTAATGCGAGCGGGAAGTTGCAGAAGTTTGTGCTGAGGGAGTCACTGAAAGGTGCGAAAAAATAGAAAATGAAGGATACCCCATATCTATGGGGTTTTCGTCTCTTTTTCTGTAAGAGATTAAACAGAAGAAACAATATCTTTGTTAATTCTTAAATGTCCTGTTCTTTTGTAGAGGTTGGGAATTAAGTGAATATCAGTCACTTTATATTTACTTAATTCTCATTTCTTCTTGGTGAAGGTTAATTAGCGCATTTGAAATAAGGTGGAAAAACAAAATGGATGTAATGTCCAAAAAGAAAAGACACCTTAAGGTGCCTCTCTCCGACTTGAACCATTTCATTTCATACGAATCGGAATCTATCCGTATTACCATTACCCCTTTGTTATGAGTGTAAACACACACTATAAAGCAGAATCGTCTATATACACTAGATTGTTAGTTCACAAAAGACAAGAGATTTGAGATCAATATCGAAGTGACGCCACATCCCCTATAATAATTGATATGTTACGCCTTTTAAAAGAATCTGCTTTATAGAACGTGCCCACAAGTTATATTTTACTACATGTAATATTCATTTAGTGTATTTTTTAATGAATATGTATAATTACATAAACTGTATGAAAAAAAGAGAGTATACTCTAACATTTTGTAATAAAGATAAAGCCCGCTTACGGAATAGTGGGCTTTTCTTACTTTTTATAGATATTTATTCCAATTATATTATCAGATGAATCTAAACGAATATAAACGTCAGCTGATAAAAGGTGTGCATTATATATTCGTTGTTTATATGTTGATATCTCGAAGCGTTTTCCATTTAATTCACATTCTAGAATAATCATATCGCCATGTTCTTTCCAATTTATTAATTTAGCAGTTGTATTCATATAAACCTCCTCTGAATCATTTTATGAAAATTAATAGAGTTAGTGTGAGAAAGGAGTTTATATAACAAAAAAAGACACCTTAAGTGTCTTTTTTGATTACTATAAAAGTCGTTCAATGAAATAGGTTTCTATTTTTATTTACGTGAAAACCCTTCTTCATCAAGGTATTCCGCAGCTTCTGGATAAGAGTTGAATGTACCGTCTAAGTTTACACCAGCGTACACGTTCCACATGTCATCCTCTGAAATAAGAGTAAGAATATGACCATCTTCGTTCTGCCATTCTTCTTCTTTCGCAGGTTCTACAGGTGCTACTACTTCTTCTTGTGATAGAAGGTCAATTGATTTCTCAATTACTGAACGTAACTCTTCTGCTGAAAACTCACGGATGTTAACCATACCTTTATCATCCGTTTTGTAACCTTTAATACCGCTTGCATACACAAATCCATTTCCATTTGGGTGTAAATGAAATACAACGTTCTTTTTATCTAAACGACTTTCTTCAAAGTGGAAGTTTACACGTTTTAATGATACGTTCTTTCTTTCTAGTTCTGGGAAAGATTCAATAATCGATAATTTTTCTTCAAAAGTTAGCATAGTGCCTCCAAGTATATAGTAAAAGATTTAATTTGTTCATTATAGCATAGTTGCAATTGTTTCCAAAGATAAGGGGGAAACTTTTCATTGAATACGTTTACGTCACGAGAATGTAAAAAGTGAGCTAACGAATGTATCTTTTTAGGTGTACAATGGAACATGGACTTTATACAAAGGTGGTTTTTTTATGTTTCAAAAAATAGCAAAGGAATGTTTAGCAGGATTTACTGTTGCGATTGTTGCGTTACCACTTGCGATTGCATTTGGTATTGCTGCGACAGGAACGTCTGAGGGAGCGCTTGTTGGATTGTATGGTGCGATTTTTGCAGGTTTATTCGCAGCGTTATTTGGCGGGACACCTGGGCAAGTAACGGGGCCAACTGGACCAATTACCGTTATCGCAACAGGAGTTATTGCGACGCACGGGTTAGAGGCAAGTTTTATTGCCTTTATGATGGCAGGGTTATTTCAAATTTTATTCGGTGTATGTAAGCTCGGTTCTTACGTTCGATATATTCCGTATCCTGTCGTTTCAGGATTTATGAATGGTATTGCATTAATCATTATTTTAGGCGAAATAAAGCACGTACAAAATAGTTTTCTACTTGTTGTGTTAACGATTATTGTAATGATTGTTTCTGGTAAATGGATTAAGGCGATTCCGTCTAGTTTAGTAGCACTAGTCGGTGTGACAGCTTTGCTACCTTTATTTTCTTCCCTACTCGAAGGACTTACAGTAAATTTACCGATTATCGGAAATCTTTCATTAAACAAAGTAATTGAAAAGATTGGAACCATTCCAGAAGCGATGCCTACGCTTCATATTCCATCTTTAAGTGGAACAGGAATAGCAGCACTTATTTTACCAGCGCTTAGTATTGCTTTATTAGGATCGATTGACTCGTTGTTAACATCGGTCGTAATGGATAATGTGACAGGTACACGTCATAAAAGTAATAAAGAGCTCGTTGGACAAGGTATCGGTAATATGATGAGCGGATTGTTTGGCGGATTAGCAGGTGCAGGTGCGACTGTAAGGTCTATCGTGAATATAAGAAGTGGCGGTAAAACGGCACTTTCGGCATGTATGCATAGTGTTATCTTATTCATTTTTATTATGGGTCTTGGTTCGGTCGTACAATATATTCCACTTGCTGTATTATCAGGTATTTTAATTTTAACTGGTATTGGAATGTTCGATTGGGGAAGCATGAAAAAGATGCATGTCGCTCCTAAAGGTGATGTCGTTGTTATGCTCGTAACGATGATTGTAACGGTGAAGTTCGATTTAATGATTGCTGTTGCATTCGGTATTATTCTTTCGTTCATCATATATATAGTGAAATGTAAAGAACGCAAAGCTTCTATCGTAAAAGAAAAAGAAGAAACGTACACAATTCAAGGACCGCTCTCTTTCCTATCAGTAGATCGTATTTTCTCTACTTTACAAGATGTGAAGTCACCGGTTGTTTTACGTATGAAAGATGTGCGTTATATGGATGTATCAGGAGCTATGGCATTATTAAATTTTGTTGAGCAATCAAATAAAGTAGGAGCAAGTGTAAAGCTTGAGCAAGTACATCCGAGTATTGAAAAAACAATCATAGTAATGGCAAGCGATGAACAGAAAGAACAATTGAAAATCTTAAGTGTTTAGATGGTAATTAGAATATCTCACAATTTTACATACATTATAATGTAGAGTTGTGGGATATTCTTATAATGTTTTTAGTAATATGTACTGCAGTGATAGAGAAGAGCTCTTTTTGAGTAAAGAAAACAGTTATAATGTGTACATATAATGGAAGGAATTAGAAGTTAGAGTGTGAAGAGATAGGCGTGAATTGGTTCTCTTTTCTATTTTGTAAAAAAAACCAAGTATTCAACCTATAATAAATTTGTTATGATAACCAATGGGATAAAGTGAATCCCTATCGTTTAAAACAATATGTTTGAGAGTATATGTATAAAAGAAAAGAGAAAAAATATGAATAAAACATTTGTAAAAGGAGCAGCGATTTTAACAATTACAACTTTTTTGTCAAAATTGCTTGGTAGTTTTTTTCAAATTCCATTACAAAATATTGCAGGAGATGAAGTGCTCGGTATTTTCCGTCTTGTTTTTCCTGTATATATGATTGCTCTTACATTATCGGTAGCCGGAGTTCCACTTGCAATTTCGAAACTAATTGCAGAGTTGAACGAAAAAAATAAGCAAAAGGAAATTGCGAAATTATTTACATCAGCGTCAATTATAGGAATAGCATTTGGCGTTTTCGGCTGTTTAGTCATTGTATTATTTTCTATTGAAATTGCAAATATGCTTGGTGGACAAGAAACTAGAATGCCGTTGCTTATTACTTCATTAGCATTACTCATTGCTCCATACATGGCAGTTTATAGAGGGTATTTTCAAGGTTTCGGTGATATGAAACCAACAGGGGTATCACAGGTCATTGAGCAATTTGTACGTGTGTTTTTTATGTTAATAATTGCTTACATACTAGTATCATGGGATAAGAGTAATACTGTTATTACTAGTGGTGCGATGGTTGGCTCTTTTCTTGGAGTCATTAGTTCGCTTATATATTTGCGTATAAAATATAATAGAAGTCCATACTACAATAAAAGCAATTCCTATTCACTCCGAGATTTAAGAGAAAACGGCAAAAAGATATTGAGGGTATCGATCCCAATCGCTATCGGAGCTTTATCAATGCCACTTTTAAATTTAGTAGACTCGCTTACAATACCGCATGTATTACAAGGATCATCAACAGAAATTCAAGAACAATTTGGAATATACAGTCGCGGTTTTGCATTCACGCAAATAATTGTTATTTTTGCAAGTGCAATTGTATTTCCGTTAATACCACTCTTAACTTCCGCATTGGCCAAAAGAGATATAAATTTGGCGAAAATAACAATTCAAAATACAAATCGACTAGCGCATGTTTTGACAGCGCCGTTAACAATATGGTTGATGGCATTAACAGTACCGTTAAATGCCGGATTGTTCACAGACGTAAAAGGCAGTAGTATGTTAACAGTTATGATTGGCAGTTCGTATTTTACTGCGGTTATGGTATTATCAATAGGTGTTTTACAGGGCATTAACCGTTCTGCACAAGCTGCATGGATAGTTATTGGTGCGAGTTGTGTGAAAGTCGTGTTAAACATAATGTTCGTGCAGAAGTTTGGCATAGATGGAGCGGCGTATAGTACATTCATTACTTACGTATTGATTTGTATTGTAAATCATTTGTATATTCGAAGCTATATTGCCTATTCTATTCATTTAAAAAGTTTTTTTGGTGTGCTAGCAATAGCATCTATTTTAGGACTAGGATTGTATGAACTATTTAATGTGATAGATGTTACATCTTCAAGAATTATGACGTTATTATTCAGTGGTATAGCATTAAGCATTACAACCATTTTGTATGGTGTATGTGCTTTGAAATTAAAATGGATATCAATAAAAAAAATACCATTTTTGAAAAGATAAATATAAAAATTTAATTTTTTATTAAAATTCATATGAGCTGATAAAGAGGAAACTATGTAGGGTATTAAGTGTTTAGGTAAGGAATGGGTACCAGTTTATGTTAGATGAAATAAACGGTTACCTAGTTTTGGAGGAGATTTAGGGTGCGTTTAGTCTTATCAGGATATTATGGTTTTTATAATGTTGGAGACGAGGCGATTCTACAATCAATTATTGAATCGTTAAGTAAAGAGAACCCGGATATAGAACTAGTAGTACTATCAAATGATTCTAAATATACAAAGGAAATGTATGGTGTAGAATCGGTAGATCGCTGGGATATAAAAGCTGTTTATCATGCGATCAAAAACAGTGATGGAGTTATTAGTGGTGGCGGGAGCCTTCTTCAAGATCAGACAAGTACGAAGAGTATTCTATATTATACGGGTATTATGGGACTCGCTCGATTATTAAAAAAGCCGTATTATATTTATTCACAAGGAATAGGTCCAATTACAAAAGGATATAATCGTCTATTAGTAAAATGGAACTTGTCAAAAGCTTCCTATGTATCAGTTCGAGATGAGGATTCGTTTTTATATTTAAAAGGACTTGGCATAAAAAACGATATTGAAATTGTTCCAGACCCTGTTTTAACATGGAAACGGACAAAACAATCGGATTGGTTGCAAAAACATTCGATACATGGAAAAGTAATCGCGGTTAGTGTGCGTTATTGGAATGCAAAAGAAGATTATATAAAAAAATTAGCTGCGGCATTAAAAAAATTAAAGCAAGAAGGATACCAAATTCTATTTGTTCCAATGCATGAGCCATTTGATCAAAAAGCTTCGCGTGAAGTAGTAGACTTAATGGGAGAAGAGACGTATATGCTTCCATATAAAATGGATATCGACGAGAAAATATTCATTTTATCACAATGTTCATTACTAATTGGCATGCGTCTTCATGCACTAGTTTTTTCTGCTGTAGCCAAAACTCCAATGGTCGGGATTTCATACGATCCGAAAATTGATTCGTTTTTAAGTCAAGTGAATCAGCCAGTTATAGGAAGTGTGGATGGCGAATGGAGTGCTGAATATTTATATGAAATTGCGAAAAAGCAATTAATGCAACAAGGAACTGTGCAGCAAGAGTTACAATTGACAATAGATGAGCTTCGGTTGCAAGGCAAACAGGCAACAAAGAAACTCATTGATCATATGGAAAAAGGCACTTTATTAAGAAAGTAAAGTGTCTTTTATTTTGTTTTGAATGTAATAAAAATTCTAATTAAAAAACGTTTTATTTTAAATCCTATTTATTATGCTAAAATGATTGTGAGTATTATATAATCAAATTTGTGATAATAAATTCGTAGATTACGAGGAGGATAACCTTGAAGACTTTTTCAAAAGGTATAACAGCAGTGGCATTAACGGGATCATTACTTTTAACTCCTATTTCAAGTTATGCGGCAAATGATGATATTACAGGACATATGTTTGAGACGCATATGCGCTCACTTATTACTAAAGGAGTTTTAATGGGGTATGGAGACAATGTATATGCGCCTGATAAATTAGTAACAAGAGCAGAGTTTGCTACATTCATAGCAAGGGCTTTAAATTTACCGAAAGCTGATTCGAATTTTGAGGATGTGCCGAAGACTTACGGTTTATATGATGGTGTAAGTAGAGCATATGGAGCGAAAATTATTAATGGTCGTACGAACGAGACATTCTCACCAAATGATGTGATTACACGTGAAGAAATGTCGATAATGGTAAAGCGAGCGTTAGACTATAAAAATATTAAAGTAGCTGTAAGTCCGCTTACCTTTACTGATAAAGATAGTATTAACTATAAAGAGCATGTGCAAGTTATGGTGGCTACTCAAATTATTAAAGGGTATCCAGAAGATAATACATTTAGACCACATTTATCAGCTACAAGAGGGATGGCTTCAGCTATGTTGGATCGTATGCTTCAGACGATTGAAAAAAACGGAAATAGCAATCCTGTAGAAACTAAGAAATATGTTGTGACAAATGTAAGAGAAAACGGAACAGAGCAAGAAGTAGAGCGCTATAATACGTATAAAGAAGCGGTTACGGCTGCTCAAAATAAAGGTATGAATGCGGTAAAATACGAGAACGAATTTTTATGGATTAAAGATGGTTTTGCAAGTGCGAAAAGAATAACTGGGCAAAACATCATTAATATTTATGATGAGAATTTGTCAACAGTATATACGTATATTCAGTATGGAACAGAATTGAAAGTGTTAGAAGTTGGCGAAGATCGTGTGAAAGTTCAACTTTCTGGTTTGACAGGTTATGTGAAGAAGAATGAAATCACTTTAATTCCTACAAATGAAATGAAACAGTCGTCTTATTATGTGAAATCAGATGGATATTTATACCATAAATATTATACATATAATACAAGTTCACCTGGATATACAGAATTTAGATATGGTGTGGCACCTTCTTTCATGAAGCAAGGACAGCAAATGTATAGTGTAGATGGAAAGACATTTGGAGACGAAACTTTCTATCAATATTTCAATTATTTATCATTACGTTCGAAAACAGATTATACAGCTGAACAACTAGATAGTTATGTGAAATCGATTAAGCCAGACTCTCCATTAATTGGTTTAGGAAAGAAATTTAAAGAAGTAGAAAGCAAGTATAATGTAAATGCATTATTCTTATATTCATTAGCAATTCATGAAAGTTATTATGGAACAAGCGCTCTTGCAAAAGACAAAAATAATTTATTTGGTTTAAAAGCAACAGACGATAGTCCATATGGTAACGGGGAAGCATTTAATTCAAAAGAAGATTGTATTGAACATGCAGCAAAATTATACATGAATGAAGGATATTTAAATCCAGGACATTGGCGTTATACAGCAACATATACAGGTGATAAAGCTGCTGGTTTAAATGCAAAATATGCATCTGATGCGAACTGGGGTAAAAAAGTAGCGGGGCACATGAACCGTTTTGATTCTTATTTGGGTAAAAAAGAATACAACAAGTATAAACTTGCACGTGTGATGAATAACGTGGAAGTGAAAAAGAATCCTAGTATATCAAATGAGCGACTGTATCGTTTAAATACAAATGCAGTTGTCACAGTTACTGGTGAAGAAATAATAAATGGAAAAGCGTGGGTTAAAGTTATTTCAGATAACCCTACTGTAACAGAAGCGTATATCGCAAAAGAAAGCTTAGAGTACGTAAAACATTAATTAAATAAAAAAGAAGGTGCTACTAATATTTCGTAGCACCTTCTTTTTTATTCAATTTCAAAATCAACAATGATATAAGCGAGAATAACAATGAAGAAAATACTAACGGCTGGCGCTGTTAATACGTGGCCAGACATAAAGCCAATGCCAAGTGATAGAATGAGTGTGCTCGCTAATAGCATATACTTTACGGTCATGATTTTCTTAAAGTTTGTGATCATGCGGATGAATAATTTAATACCAAAGTATAGAAGTGGTATTAAGTAAATAAGGAAACCGACAATTCCAAAGGCGAAAAATAGGTCATGGAAGTCCATTTCAATTAATTTAATTTTATCTGTGTAGTTACCAGCGTAACCCATTCCGAATAGTTTTTGTGAAAGCGGTGCGTCTTTATAGTACTGTTTGTATGTTTTTAAGAATTTGTCGCGATCACTGTAAATCAAACTTTTCATTTCAGAATCTGTAAGTTCACCTTTTGCATGTTTTTTTGCATCTTCTGGATCTTCTTTAATTACTTTTCCTTCTTTTCGATCTTTTTCTTCTTGTACTGATTTTTTGTATTCGTATATTTGCATGTGAATGCCCATATTTTTTGCGATAGGAGTATGCGGTGTAAGAGCAATTAAACCTCCTAGTATAACTGCGGCAACAACGGTATTTACAATATGTGTGAATCCTTTTCCTTCTTTTTTACGATTTATCATATATTCAATGAATGAGAAGAAAAGTGCTACGCCTAATGTAATAACAATTGCGCCATATCCGACTTTCGTTCCGACCATAATACTTGCATACATCGCAAGTATTGTTGGAATCCAGTAATATATTTTCGAGAAAGAAGTTGTTTTATGAATCGAATATAAGACAATGATTGGGAACATAATGGCGAAAAGAGAACTTAAATCATTTCCAGCGAAGAACCAACCTCTTGAACCGATTTTTGAATGAGGATAGCTTGGGAAATCCGTTCCAGTTTGCATTGCGACAATCATTGTGATGCTTAAAATTAAAGTTGCATATAAGAAATATGTAATGATTTTATGAAATACATACTCTTTATTTTTTAGCTCTTTAAAGGCGATAATATATCCAAACAGTAGCACAATTGGATATATGCTCTTTAAAATGAATTTAACTTCTTCTCCAAATGAAAATGGAGATTTAACCATCATATTATTTACAAGACCGATTGCGAGTGCGATTCCGAGTAAACATAAATAGAGGATGTACTTTTTCGCATCTTGTTGTTTGTGATGAAGAAGTAGGTATCCTAATGCAAGAAGCATAAAGGCGAAACGGACTACAACTCCAACTGTTGCGCTCATGTGTAGTATATAGATTGAAAAAGATGTTAATAAATCTAAAATTGGTTGAAACACAATGAATAGCAATAGGAAATGTGGGAAGTAGTTATCCGTTTGTTTCAACTTATTAACCATATGTTCCTCCAGTTCTTCATTCCTTTATTACAACACCCAAAAGATGGGTATAAAGCCTTTTTTACATAGTAAGGCGAATGAATTTCAATATTTGTTTTTTTATCAAACTTAAGAATACACCATTTCATTGTAATGGTAAATAGATGAAAAGCATGGATAAACCGACTTTAATTTCTATATTTTTCAACGGAATTGTATGTTTTATACGGTATATGTACAAATTGCGAGATTATTAGACAGAAAATTGAGAAAAAAGAAGGATTTTTCAATGGTTCTCTATAATTATATAAGTATAATCTTTATGGAGAAAAGAGGGGTATATATAATGGAAATAACAAGTAAAACAGAATCTGTCGTTGTGAAATATGAAGGCCACGTTGCAACGGTTATGGTCAATCGCCCAGAGGTGTTAAATGCGTTAGATGAGCCGACATTAAAAGAGTTATTACAAAAGTTGAAAGAAGTAGCGGAAAGTTCTGCGCATATCGTTGTGTTATGCGGGAACGGCCGTGGTTTTTCTGCGGGTGGGGATATTAAATCGATGCTTTCAAGTAATGATGAAAGTAAGTTTGATGGCATTATGAATACTATTTCTGAAGTTGTCGTGACGTTATATACGATGCCAAAGCTTGTTATTAGTGCAATTCATGGACCAACTGCAGGTCTTGGGTTAAGTATTGCGTTAACAGCTGATTATGTAATGGCGGATATATCATCTGTTATTGCGATGAACTTTATTGGAATCGCTTTAATTCCAGATGGAGGCGGTCATTTCTTCCTTCAAAAGCGCGTCGGTGAAAATATGACGAAGCAAATTATTTGGGAAGGCAAGAAATTATCGGCGAGCGAAGCGCTTGATATCGGCTTAATTGATGAAGTAATCGGCGAAGATTTCCAAACGGCTGTGAAGCAAAAAATTAATGAATGGTCACAAAAACCGATTAAAGCAATGATTCAAACGAAGCAAATTTTATGTGAAGTAAATCGCTCTAATTTAGAGCAAACATTGCAATTAGAAAAGCGTGGTCAATATGCAATGAGACAAACAGCGGATCATAAGGAAGGAATTGCTGCGTTTTTAGAGAAACGTTTACCAGCATTTAAAGGGGAATAAAGTTTGTCCATTCCTCACTGATTATTAGCTCGTTAATTCGGGATAAAGGGGAGAAAGTGCTAACACATTTTAGTATAATTGTGTTAGCACTTTTTTTAAGGAGTAATACATGAAGAAAATGATCGGTGTTATCACTATTATTTTGCTTACATATTCTGCTTTGCATAGTACACCATCTTTGGCAGTTCGGACTGCGTTGTTTTTTGAGGGACATCCAAGTGTTGCATTTTCTGACGGGGTGACGAAAGAAAAAGATGTGAAAAAAGAAGCGATTCCAGATGAGTATCAAACTCTATATGGTAAGGACGAAGACTTAGAGCACTATTTCTTTCCACATGTAAGAGCACATGGATCAGGAATTGATATGTTAAGTGCGTGCGTGAAGAAAAAATGGTTTTTCTATAAAGCAGAGCTCGGATGTTATTAAATATAGGAGGATGAATGATGTCAGCATATAACAAGTTAGTAAGAGATCGTGTTCCAGAGAAGATTTTAATGTCTGGAAAAACGTATACAGCACAAAAATTAACAGGTCAAGCATACATACAAGCTTTAGCGAAAATTGGAACAGAAGAAATTCGTGAATTTGCTTCTATGAAAGAACGCGAACATGCGCTAGATTCTCTTGCGGATGCGCTAGAAGTTATCATTTCATTAGCACGTGCAGAAGGTGCATCGATTGAAGATGTGGAACGCCTTCGTAAGAAAAAAGAAGTAGAGCGCGGTGGATTTGAAAGAGGTATTTATTTATTAGACGTTTCAGAAGAATAGTTTTATAGGAAAAGCATAGCGTTAATGAGTAACGCTATGCTTTTTTGTTGCAATGAAGCTAATAATGAAGAAGATAGCTGTTAATATCCAGCCGATTGTAATAGAAGTAGTAGTATGAATGGCATAAGAGATTTGTAAACAAAATAATGATGCTAAAAACCAAATGAGTGCAATGTGTATATATTTTTTTGATATATTCATATTTCAGGACTCCTTTTGTATACTAAAAAGAATTTTACTACAATTTAGAAAATTAAGCTATATAAGTAGAGGTTTTCTGGCGAATTTTGTATACTGAATAGTAGAGAAAATGAGGAGGAAACGACAATGGCACATCATACGAAAGAAACGATGGAACTGATTAAGGAGCTTGTCTCTATTCCGAGTCCATCTGGAAATACAGCAAAAATTATTAATTTCATTGAAAACTATGTCAGTGAGTGGAACGTAGAAACGAAGCGTAACAATAAAGGCGCTCTTATTTTAACGGTAAAAGGGAAGAATGATGCGCAGCACCGCTTATTAACGGCACACGTTGATACGTTAGGTGCGATGGTGAAAGAAATTAAGCCTGATGGTCGCCTGAGTCTTTCTATGATTGGTGGATTTCGCTGGAACTCTGTAGAAGGGGAATATTGCGAAATTGAAACATCAAGTGGCAAGACGTATACAGGAACGATTTTAATGCATCAAACATCTGTACATGTATATAAAGATGCAGGTGAAGCAAAACGCGATGAGAAAAATATTGAAGTTCGTATTGATGAGCGCGTATTTTCAGCTGATGAAGTACGCGAATTAGGAATTGAAGTAGGAGACTTCGTTTCATTTGATCCGCGCGTTCAAATTACAGAGAGTGGATACATAAAATCACGTCATTTAGATGACAAAGTAAGTGTTGCGATTTTATTAAAATTAATTAAAAGATTACAAGATGAAAACGTAACATTACCATATACGACGCATTTCTTAATTTCTAATAATGAAGAGATTGGATACGGTGGTAATTCTAACATTCCAGAAGAAACTGTTGAATACTTAGCAGTTGATATGGGAGCGTTAGGTGATGGACAAACATCTGATGAATATACAGTATCTATTTGTGCAAAAGACTCTAGCGGCCCGTATCATTACGCACTGCGTAAACATTTAGTAGAGCTTGCGAAAACGAATCATATTGAATATAAAGTAGATATCTATCCATACTACGGATCTGATGCATCAGCTGCGATTCGCGCGGGATTTGATGTGAAACATGCTTTAATTGGAGCGGGTATTGATTCTTCTCACGCATTTGAACGTACACATGAAAGTTCTATTGCGCATACAGAAGCATTAGTGTATGCATATGTAATGTCTAATTTAATTGAAGAATAATTTCATAGATAATAGAGAGCTGATAAAAAATAATATTTTTAATCAGCTTTTTATTTGGCGAAGCGATTAGGAGACATGTCCTAATCGTTTTTTTTATCCTGCTATTTGTGGGTTGATTAAAGTTTTATTTTATATACATTCATTATAAGTTATATATATGCGATTTTTGTTATAAGGCCGGAAACGTATTTACTATAGATATATAATGTTATACACTATGAAAGGAATTAATTAATAGTTAATATTTTTTAGTTAGCTTGAATAAAAAAATTGTATGAATATGAAGTTTTGAGAGGAGATTTATTTTTCATGAAGTACAAAGCAATAGCCGCAGGTTTATTAGCAGCAAATTTACTAGCACATCCAATTAGTAGTTTAGCAGAAACGAAGAAATTTCCTGATGTTTCAGATAGTGCGTGGTCGAAAGACGCAATTTATTATTTAGTAGAGAGAAATGTAATTAACGGTATGCCAGATGGTAACTTTATGCCATACGGAAATTTAACACGTGCCCAGGCAGCAAAGATTATCGCAACAGCAATTGGTGCTAAAGTAGATCCGAATGCAAAGCCGTCTTATAATGATGCAAAAAATAATTGGGCAGCTTCATTTATTGCAGCCATGGAAAAAGAGAATATTATTAAAGGGCGAGAACCAGGAGTATTTGATCCTGAAGGAAAAGTAACCCGTGCTGAAATGGCAGCTATGCTTGTAAGAGCATATAATCTGAAAAGCAAAGTAACAGGACCAGTTCCTACAAAATTCGCTGATTTAGAGAATCATTGGGGTAAAGAAGAAGTTAATATTTTAGTAGAATTAAAACTTTCTTTAGGTACAGAGAATGGCTGGAAACCGAATGATTCTATTACGCGTGAACAAGCAGCTCAGCTTACTGCGCAAACAGATAAATTTAGCAAGAATAGTGATCGTCCAGTAGAAACAAAGAAAATGTACATAGATAGAAAATTCATTACATATCACGCACCATCATTAAGTTCTGGGATTAGTGCGAATCAGCATAACCCACAAACGGTTGAAATTAAAGAAGAACGAGATGGATGGATCAAAATTGCAACAAGTAACGGTGATAAATGGACACCTTTAGTAGAGAAAACAGAAGTTATTAATGAAGGATTCACTACTTATGCAGAAGCTTCTTCTTCATCAAAAGTAATGGGAACACATAACGCACAGCAAGTAACTGTTATTGAAGAGAACGGCAGCTGGATTCGTATCCGCATGGGCGCTGGTTTCCAATGGGTTAATAAAAATCAATTAAATCCAGTGAAGCAAGGGAATTTCTTAGAAGGAAAAGCGATTATTATTGATCCAGGTCATGGTGGAGCAGATTCAGGTAATCCAGGTTATTATGAGAAAGAAAGTGAAACTGTATTAGATGTATCATTACGATTACAGAAAATATTTGAGAAAAAGACACCATTTACTGTGTTATTCACTCGTACAGATGATACACGTCCAGGAACAAGTGCTTCTGATTCTTTAAAGAAACGTGTAGAATTTGCTCAAAAAAATAATGGGGATATTTTTGTAAGTATTCATGGTAATGGCACGGAAGAGAAAAATGGACAAGGTACAGAAACATTCTACTATGAATCAGCGACAGCAAGAGGAACAAATCCTAACGTATCAGAAAGTCGTTTACTAGCAGAAAAAATTCAAGAGCGTCTTGTAGATGCACTGGGAACAAAAGATCGTGGTGTGAAAAAAGGCGATTTATACGTAATTAGAGAAAATACAATGCCAGCTGTATTAGCAGAATTAGCATTTGTAGATAATAAAAGTGATGCAGATAAAATAGCTACACCAGCGCAAAGACAAAATGCAGCGGAAGCTATTTATCAAGGTATTTTAGATTACTATGAAGAAATGGGTAACAACGTGTCTTCTTTCCGTTAATAAATAATAAGAGATTGCCATTGGCAGTCTCTTTTATTTATTAACGTTTCTCTTTATTTCCGGCATATGATATCATTTAATTTTATATACAAAAAAGTATTTGAGTAATTGTAATCATAACAATTTTAAACGATAGAGGATGATAATAGATTGAATAATCATAGTAAAACACCTGCCTGTATATATACGTATGCATTTCGTGAGGAGGAGCGTGCTTTATGTTACTTGGAAATGCGCTCGTTCTTTGGAATGGAGTCGCACGTTAATATTTTAAAAAGTGATGTAAAAATTGACCCGAGTAGAAGTGCGTTTATGAAAGAGCGCGTTGAGGTTATGTATGAAGGGGACGACTTAAAAAGCATTTTAAAACAAGTGGAACAAATTGATTTAGCGGGGGCGTCGTTTAAAGTTATCTTCGTTAAAATCAATGACCTCGTTGGAGAAAATAAAATTGAATATGGAGAAAGACGTCTTATTGAACGAGACCTTGGCATGCATATTGAAGGAGAAGCGGATGTTCGTAATCCAGAGCGTGTATTCGGGATTGTTCCTCTTGGAGGACGCTGGTACTTCGGGCACTATGTAGAAAGCGAACCAGTTTGGTATCATCACATAAAAAAACCGCATAGTTATTCGACATCACTTAGCACACGTGTTGCGAGATCGGTTGCAAATATCGCTGTACCAAATCCAGAGGGAGTACGAGCAATTGACCCGTGCTGCGGTATTGGAACAGTAGTAGTAGAAGCACTTTCTATGGGGATTAACATCGTTGGTAGAGATATAAATCCACTTGTAGTTCTTGGAACAAGAAAAAATATCGCACATTTCGGATTTGAAGGAACAGTCACAAAAGGACCAATCGAGGAAATTACTGAGAACTACGACGTTGCCATTATCGATATGCCGTACGACCTATTTACGCATGCCACACCAGAAGACCAGCTCTCCATTCTTTCAAGTGCACGCCGCATCGCTAAAAAGGTAGTCGTTGTAACGATGGAGACAATGGACGACATGATCCATGAAGCAGGATTTGAAATTACAGATCGCTGTATTACAAGAAAAGGATCATTTACTAGACAAATTCTTGTTTGTGAATAGAAAGAGAAAGGTCACCCGTTTGGGTGACCTTTTTAGTGTAGTTTGATGTGTGATTGATTGGCAGTTTGCAGGTGGCGATAAGTTGATATTGTGATAGGAGTCTATTACTGTTCTTTTAATTTTTCTTGTTGTGCGATGAGTAAATTGCGTAATATGTGTCCGCGGTAACTTTCTAGTTTTCGACCTTCATGATAGCGCACGCCTAATTTTTTAAGTTCAGCTACGTACCAGCCCTTTGTTCCGTAATACATGGGATCACTTCCTTTTTGCTTTTGAACAGTATATGTTGGGGGGCGAAGTAACTTTACATTGAAAATAATAAGACTGGTTGTATCAAGGGGGCCCCCATAACATAGCCTCTGGACAGTGTATAAAAAAATAGACAGTAGTGTATGTTTTTCTAAAAAATGCATACAAATTTATACCCTATGCGTTGGCATGATATTTGCAATGAAAAGAGTATCAACGTATAGGGGAGAGATCGAAATGAAGGTTAGTAAAATATATACAACGATTGATGCACACGTAGCTGGGGAGCCGCTTCGAATTATTACGGGCGGAGTGCCAGAAATAAAAGGAGAAACGCAGCTGGAAAGACGCGCCTACTGTATGGAACATTTGGATTACCTTCGTGAATTTCTTATGTATGAACCGAGAGGGCATCACGGAATGTACGGTTGTATCATTACACCGCCAGCAAGTGCCCACGCTGATTTTGGTGTTTTATTTATGCACAATGAAGGATGGAGTACGATGTGTGGTCACGGTATTATCGCTGTTATTACAGTTGGAATTGAAACAGGCATGTTTGAAGTGAAGGGGGAAAAACAAAAGTTCATTATTGATAGCCCGGCTGGGGAAGTCATTGCGTATGCAAAATATAACGGGAGTGAAGTAGAATCTGTATCATTTGAAAATGTCCCTTCCTTTGTATACAAAAAGGACGTTCCTATTAAAATAGATAACTATGAATTTCAAGTAGATATCGCGTTTGGAGGAGCATTTTACGCTGTTGTAGACTGTAAAGAATTTGGTTTGAAAGTTGATTTCAAAGATTTATCTGCTATTCAAATGTGGGGCGGTAAAATTAAACATTATATAGAGAGCAAAATGGAAGTGAAACATCCACTTGAAGAAGGATTGAAAGGAATATACGGCGTTATCTTTTCAGATGAACCGAAAGACAAAGGTGCTACGCTACGAAATGTAACGATTTTTGCTGATGGGCAAGTAGACCGTTCTCCTTGCGGTACAGGAACTTCCGCGAGAATCGCAACTCTTTTTGAAAAAGCTACCTTGCAAAAAGGAGAAGTATTCATCCATGAATGCATTACTGATGGGAAATTCCAGGGAGAAGTATTATCCGTAACCGCAGTAGATACATATGAAGCTGTCGTTCCAAAAGTAACGGGGAATGCCTTTATTACAGGATTTCATCAGTTCGTTGTAGATCCGAGAGATGATTTGAATCGAGGATTTTTGTTAGGATAAGGGGAGGGGGTGGAAAGATATGCTAGTTATAAGCGCGAACGAACAAAGAAACTTAGTAAATATGAATGAAGTTATTGAATACGCGGCGCTTGCTTTAAATGAATTTTCCGCAGAAAGAACGATTACACCAATAAGAGGTTCGTTACCATTTGGGAACGAGAAAAATACGGCATTAATTATGCCTTCAGTAGCGGAAGGGCTTGAGGCACTTGGAGTAAAAATAGTAACGGTAGTCCCGCAAAATAAACAGGTAGGAAAGAAAACGATCAACGGGATTGTGATGCTATCAGACTTTCAAACGGGAGAACCGCTCGCACTTCTAGAAGGATCGTACTTAACGATGATCCGAACGGGCGCCTTATCAGGAGTAGCGACAAAATATTTAGCTCGTCATAACGCAAAAACTTTATGCATTATTGGCACGGGCGAACAAGCGAAAGGAATTGCCGAAGCAATATTTGCGGTTAGAGATATCGAAAAAGTCATTTTATACAATCGAACAGAAGAAAAAGCGTATGCATTTGCGCAACATATACAAGAGAAATTTGGAAAACCAGCTTACGTTTACAGGGATCCAAATGAAGCAGACATCATCGTCACAACTACGAACGCAACCACACCAGTCTTCTCAGAAACACTACAAAAAGGCGTCCACGTAAACGCCGTCGGCTCATTCAGACCGAGCATGCAAGAACTACCCTCACATGCCATAGCTAAAGCAAACAAAGTAGTAGTCGAATCAAAAGAAGCAGCACTAGACGAAACAGGAGACCTTCAAGTTCCGATAAAAGAAGGTCTATTCAAAGCAAACGCCATTCACGCTGAACTTGGTCAAATTATAAGCGGAGAAAAAGCTGGCCGCGAAAATGATGAAGAGATTACTATTTTCAAATCAGTTGGTTTAGCGGTAGTAGATATTATCGTTGCGAAGTATTTGTATGAGAAAGCGGTGGAGCAAGGAGTAGGGAATAAGATTCAGTTTTGAGACTGCCTTTTGGTGGTCTTTTTTGTTGGGATGGGTGTGCTAGTATTTATAATTGAAGCCTTTTAATATTATGTTGAAATATATGAATTCTGCGCGGACATCAAATCATTCATTCAATTGGTATATGAAAAAGTTGCACCTCTAATTATTAGAGATGCAACTTTTTACCATTCACGCCATTCTTCTGTTATATCTTCCTCGGATTCTAAGCCAGCTATTCGTGCTGCTGTATCGATAAATTCATAGAGATCTTCTCTTTCCATTGTTTCGATAAAATGGTCATGTTCGATATTTAATTCATTTAATTTAATAACTACCTCTTTAACAACTTGCATTACTTCGACTTCGGTTGGATTCTCTCCTAATCGCTGTAAATTGTTAATGTAAGTGTCAAGAACTGTATTTGTTGCACTTATATTTTCTTCAGTAAAAAATTCCCCATCTTCATCATACTCAACCCATGAGGTTGTTGGTTTGTTTTTTTTCAATTCATCAAATGTCATGATAACCTCCTAAATGTGTTTTTTGTCTTTAATTTCATTCTACATTTTCGATCATATAAAGCAATCATTTTAGAGGGATTTTCTGTAAGTTGATAGTTTTTTAACTCATTTTATGAGGCTACTTATTCGTGGTCTTTTTATTTTCTCCTCCGCATAAATATAGTTTATCGCAAGAATGCATTAATAGATTACAAACTTTCTACCTTTGCGAAAAAGTTTGACAATACATACCGGTAGTGGTAATTTAAAACCTATAAGAAAACTCGGTATTAATTCCGAGTTTTCTTATAGGTGTAAATAGTCGAGAGGGGTCGAAATATGAAGAAGAAGTTGTTTGTATTACCATTTGTCCTACTATTATTTATTGCATTAGCTGCTTGTTCAGGGGAAAAAGATTCGAAGCAAGCGAGCACTAGTAAATCAGGGACTCCGAAAGACGGAGGGGCGTTAACGATTGGTGTTAGCGATAATCCAGATACGATGAATCCGCTTTATGCGAATGATCGTGTGTCATTAACTGTGCAGCAAGCTTTATATGCGCCGCTATATCATATGGAAGACGGTAAGAAAAAGTTTGTTCTTGCTGAGAGCTTTACGCCTTCAGAAGATCAATTAACTTGGACACTGAAGTTAAAAGATAATTTGAAATGGCATGATGGTAAGAAAATTACATCAGACGATATAGCATTTACATTCCAATCTATTTTAGATGAGAAGCAAAATAGCTCAAGTCGTGAAAACTTTATTTTTAAAGGAAAGCCGCTTGAGGTGAAAAAGGTAGATGAGTTAACAACTCAATTCGTTTTACCACAAGTAAGCGCATCTTTCGAAGGTGTGATGAATGATTTCTTCCCAATTCCGAAACATGTATTTGAAGGGGAAGCAGATTTAGCGAAGAGTAAGAAAAACTTACAACCTGTAGGGTCAGGTCCGTTTAAGTTTAAAGAATATAAATCAGATGAGTACGTTGAATTAGATCGATTCGATGATTATGTAGGTGGGAAAGCTAAATTAGACTCTATCGTATACCGAGTTGTAAAAGACCGTAATACAGCAAATGTTTCACTGCAAAATGGTCAAATCAACATGAAGATGATTGAGCCGCAAGACTTTAAGAAATTAGATAGCACTGGGAACTTCTCAATGGTGACATTCCCTGAAGGTAGACTATTCTACTTATCTTATAACATGAATACTGATCTTATGAAGAAAAAAGAAGTGCGCCAAGCAATTGCGCATGCGTTAGATAAGAAAGAAATGATTAACTCAGCATTCGTTTCAGGTGAATTTGCAGAACCAGCAAATTCAATCTTAACGCCAGACGCTATGTATTATGCGAAAGATATTAAAGACTATAAGTATGATAAAAAAGAAGCGAAAGATTTATTAGCAAAAGCTGGCGTGAAAGATAAGGAAAAAGTACGTGTGATGTATGTAACGAATAATAAAATTATGGAAAGCTTAGCGTTATATACACAACAAAAATTAAAAGAAGTTGGCTTAGAAGTTGAACTAAATGCATTAGATGCTAGTGCGGCAAGTGAAAAAGGCTTAGATAAAGAGAATAAAGAATATGATATTACATTTGGTGGTTACATAATGGGACCTGAGCCAGATTCATATAAGAGCTTATTCTTAAGTAATGCTGAATACAATTATGCACGATATAAAAACGCTGATTTCGATAAGTTATGGGAAGAAGCTGCAGTTGAAACAGATAAAACAAAACGCGCAGAGCTATACCATAAAATTCAAGAGACAGCTAGAGAAGACGTACCTTATCTACCAATCGCGTATCCGAAAGCAGTTATTGCAGTAGATAAAAAGTTTGATGGATTAAAAGAAGCGAAAGCAATTCCTGTCACAATGTTTGAAGATCTATCTAAGATTTATGAAGTGAAATAAGAAACAATAAAGAAGCTGGTGGAAATCAGCTTCTTTAGCTTGAGGGGGGAAGTTTGTGTATAAAGTAATTGCGAAGAGGCTTTTAAATGCAATTCCGCTTTTATTTGTTATTTCTATTATTTCTTTTCTATTAATAAAACTAGCGCCGGGGGATCCGGTTCGAAACTTTGTTACGCCAAACATGAGTCCAATTGATGTTGAGCGTATTCGTAAAAGTTTAGGACTAGATCAACCAATTTACGTGCAGTATTTTTTATGGTTAAAAAATATTTTAACAGGAAACTTTGGTTACTCACTTCAAAATCATCGTCCTGTTTTGGAACTTATCACAGAAAGATTACCTGCAACAATTGGATTAATGGGATCATCTTTACTCGTCTCATTCGTAATCGCAATACCACTTGGACTATTTACAGGTGTGAAAAAGAATTCGTTCTTTGACCGCATTGTAAACTTTATTTCATACGTTGGTATTTCTATGCCGGTTTTCTGGTTTGCACTACTATTAGTCTACTTATTCTCTTTAAAATTGAACCTACTTCCGAGTATGGGTATGCGCACCGTAGGTAAAGATTCTGTCTGGGATATTGTGCAACACGGCATTTTACCTTGCATGGTGTTAGCGTTCCAAAACGTATCTGTTTATATGAGATATATTCGTTCAAGTACGATTCAGCAATTAGAAGAAGAATATGTACAAATTCAATATGCGTACGGCGCTTCAAAGAAAACGGTGTTATTTAATCACGTACTTCGAAATGTATTAATACCGATTATTACAATTTTCGGATTATCGATTCCAAGTTTAGTAGGCGGAGCGTTTATTACGGAAACAGTATTCTCATGGCCGGGTCTTGGTTCACTTGGGGTAAATGCTATTTTTAGATTTGATTATCCGATTATCATGGCAATTACATTACTATCATCATTCATGTTAATTCTCGGTAACTTAATTGCTGATATTTTATATGGCGTAGTAGATCCGCGCATTCGAATGAGGGGGTGATTTGGAATGAATAATAGGAGATTTCAAACGATAAAACATAGCTTTACGAAAAATAAGTTTGTTGCAATGGGAGTTATTATACTTGCGGTTTTAACGGTCGCATCAATTTTCGCATTCGTATCGCCGTACGATCCTAGTAAAATGTCAATTCCAGATCGCTTACAAGAACCAAGTATGAGTCATCCTTTCGGAACGGATGATTACGGAAGGGATTACTTAACGAGAGCGTTATATGGCGGACGAGTTTCACTTGCGGTCGGTTTCCTTGCGATGGTTGTTTCTATTACAATCGGGACCGCAGTCGGAACAATTAGCGGATATTTTGGAGGAAAGTTAGACAACTTTTTAATGCGAGTTGTTGAAGTACTTATGTCAATTCCATCATTCTTTTTAATGCTACTATTAAATGCGTATTTAAAACCAGGAATTACGACGTTAGTTCTTATTATCGGATTACTAACATGGATGGACACCGCGCGCATTGTAAGGGCAGAAACGTTATCTGTAAAAGAGCGTGAGTACGTTTTATACGCAAAAGTATCAGGACAAAAATCACTTATGATTATTGTAAGACATATCATTCCTAACATTTTATCAACCATTATTATCGCCGCGACATTAACGATTGCGACATCGATTTTAATGGAATCATCACTTAGTTTCTTAGGTTTAGGTATTAGAGAACCAGATTCTTCTTGGGGCAGCATGCTAAACAATGCGCAAGGATATATTGGTGAAGCTTGGTATTTAACGCTCTTCCCAGGATTCCTTATCCTTTTAACGGTACTTAGTTTTAACGTAATTGGTGAAGCGTTGAAGAAAGCTTTCGCACCAAAAGGAGCCGGACATGAAAACTAAAGTGTTAAGTGAAAGGAGTGAGAAGCGTGTCTGAAAAACTACTAGAAGTGAAAAATTTAAAAACTTCTTTTTTCATAGAAAGTGGCGAAGTTGAAGCGGTTCGCGGCGTTACATTTCGCTTAAATAAAGGAGAAGTAGTCGGTATCGTTGGGGAATCTGGAAGCGGAAAGAGTGTAATGGCGAAGTCTGTTATGTCTCTCGTTACGTCACCAGGAAAAGTGAAAGAAGGGGAAATCCTTTTTCATAATGAAAACATACTTTCTAAATCTGAAAAAGAATTACGTTCTATTAGAGGAAATCAAATTTCACTTATCTCTCAAGACCCAATGTCAGCGCTAAATCCAGTCGTGAAAATTGGGAAACAAATGACGGAAGTAATTATACGTCATCAAAAAGTGAAAAAGAAAGAAGCAGAGCAAATCGCGATTAACTTGTTAAAACAAGTCGGCCTTTCGTCGCCAGAAGAAAGGGTAAAACAATATCCGCATGAACTAAGCGGTGGTATGAAGCAGCGGGTTATGATCGCAATGGCGATGTCTTGCAACCCTGACCTTCTTATTGCGGACGAGCCGACGACTGCACTTGATGTAACGATACAAGCACAAATACTAGATTTAATGAAAAACTTAAAGAACGAAACGAATATGGCGTTACTTCTTATTACGCATGACTTAGGAATTGTCGCGCAAAACTGTACGCGCGTCATCGTTATGTATGGCGGGCTTATTATGGAAGAAGGACCTGTACTTGATATTTTCCAATCGCCGAATCATCCATATACGAAAGGGCTATTAAACTCTCTGCCAAAAATATCGAACGGTGTAAAAGAAAGACTCGCTCCTATTCAAGGTGTAACACCAAACTTATTAAACCCGCCACAAGGTTGCCCATTCGCAGAGCGTTGCCCGCATGCGATGGACATTTGTGAAAAAGAACGTCCGCCATATTTTGAAATCGGAAACGAAAGACGTTCCATGTGCTGGTTAAACGATAAGACAGTAGGTGATTCACATGCATGAAGAAAACTTAATTGAAGTTCGGAACTTAAAAAAGTATTTTCCTATTAAAAAAGGACTATTTGGCAGGAAAACAGAGCAATTAAAAGCAGTCGATGACCTTAGCTTCACCATTAAAAAAGGTGAAACATTCGGTTTAGTAGGAGAATCAGGTTGCGGAAAATCAACGACAGGAAGAAGCATCATTCGTTTACACGATGTCACTTCAGGTAACGTTTTATTCGACGGAAAAGATATCGCAAGTTTAAAAGAAAGTGAACTAAAAGAATATAGAAAACGAATGCAAATTATTTTCCAAGATCCATACGCATCATTAAACCCGGCAATGAACGTATTCCAAATTATTAGCGAACCGATGAACATTCACGGTTCCTACGAAAAAGAAGAACAAAAAGAAATCATTTTAGACCTTCTGAAAAAGGTAGGCTTAAAAGAAGAACATTTATATCGCTACCCGCACGAATTTAGTGGAGGCCAGCGCCAGCGCATTAGCATCGCGCGCGCACTATCTGTAAAACCTGACTTTATCCTATGTGACGAACCAATCTCAGCACTCGATGTCTCAGTCCAAGCACAAGTCGTAAACATGCTGCAAGACATTCAAGAAGAAACAGGAGTCACATACTTATTCATCGCACATGACCTATCGATGGTAAGGCACATCTCAGATAGAATCGGAGTCATGTATTTAGGAAACATAGTAGAAATTGCCGACAGCGAAGACCTATACACAAAACCGGCACATCCATACACACAAGCACTACTCTCATCTATGCCAGAACCAGATCCAACAAACACTGGGAAAGAAAGAATAATCCTAGAGGGAGAAGTACCAAGCCCACTAAACTCACCATCCGGCTGCAAATTCAGAACGCGCTGCAAATTCGCCACTGAAAAATGCGCACAGGAAGTACCGAAGATGGTTGAGATTGCGAAGGGGCATCAGGTGGCTTGTCATTTGTTTTAGAGGGAGAGCACTAGGGGGACCTGGTGCTTTTTTTCTTTGTAGGTGAATGTGATGTGGGATTGGTTGTTAGTTTAGGAGATAACGCGCTCGAAATTTGTCGGTAAATCGATATGTTGTGTCGAAACGTTGATATATTCGGAGTTACGATCGATATAATCGAATAATCGTTGATATATTTTTTTAAAGAGTGGGATTGGTTGTAGATTAATGTAGAAATTTAATGTTTTCGAAAAAAAGAATTGACTTCTATATTAGTTGTAACTAAAATAGTTACATAAAGATGTAATCAATTTAGTTACAACTAATATCTGCTAAAAATATGATTTATATATTTAATTAAGGATGGTGGTCCATACGTTGCCACCCGGTGTAGAAAGTTACTAACACATTCAAATCAATGCATATTCTAAGCTTTAGTATTTTCTGTTACGGGGCAATAAGGTGCAACGTTATCTTTTGTTAAAAACCTTGGTGGATCTTTCTTTGGAAATATTAGTTTTGGGGAAATATAGTAAGGTATCTAAAAAAGAACAAGGTATAAAAAGATGTACTTATATAAACCAAAAATTTAGTTGAGCTGGATAATAAAAAAAAGGTAGGAGATTTAAATGGAGACGAAACAAGATAACCTTATTTATGTATGGGATGCATATTGTGGATGGTGCTATGGTTTTTCAGAAAGTATTAAAGGATTTTACAAAAACCACACTGAAGTGCCATTAACGGTTTTATGTGGAGGGTTATTTTTAGATAATTTACCAATGAAAAACTTCTCATATATAGAAGAAGGAAATAAAAGAATTAATCAACTTACAGGTGCTGAATTTGGTCCTTCATATCAAAAATTGGTGGAGGAAGGGACTTTTAAAATGAATTCGAAAGATGCTGCAATTGGTTTTTCAGCTTTACGCTCATTAGCGCCAGACCGTTTATTAGAATTCACTTCGGCTATGCAAAAAGCGTTTTATTATGAGGGCCAAAGTCTGAGTGATCCTGAAACATATCGCAAAATTGCAATCGAGCATGGTTTGGACCCTGAACAAGTATTAGAACGTTTAAACGCTCAAGAAACAATAATAGATGTCCAAAATGATTTCAATAAAGTTCGACAGCTTGGTGTTAATAGCTATCCTTCCTTACTTTTACAAAAGGATAATCAAATTATTCCTATTGGTGGTGGCGTAATGACGCCGGATAAAATTGAAGCGCGTTTTAAAAATTTATATTAAGAAAATTTAGGATATAGTAGCAAACATGTTATCTTAGGACACCTGACATTCATCTCCGGAATATTCGCCAGTACTATTACACTTTCAGATGAATGGGAGTGGGAGATTTTATCGAAACAAGATAAAAATATGATAATTAGTTAATAACTTTAACAAAAGGAGAATAACATACTATGTTTAAAACAATCGATACAAATCAAAAAGATGTGAAATTAACGGTGTTTAGTTCGGACGAAAAAAGCTTTATGGTCACAGCAACATTAGTTGAGAAAGCAGGACATGCATTTTTAATAAACTCAAAATTTACTCAATCTGATTCGAAAGAAATTGTAGAGTATTTGAAAAAAAACAACTTATCTCTAGATAAAATCTTTATTATTCATGGGGATCCAGACTACTACTTTGGATTAGAGAGCATTAAAGCCGTTTACCCAGAAGCTATAGCGTATGCTACGGAGTCTACTGTTGAACATATCGTTCATTCTGTCTTAGGGAAATTAAAAGTTTGGAAAGACGCCCTTGGAGAAAATGCGCCAAGTAACGTGGTATTACCTCAAGTGTTTAAAGAAAAAGCGATTGACTTTCAGGGGTTAACATTTGAACTAGTAGGCTTAGATCATTACAGAACTAGCTTATTTAATAAAGAGCTGAAAGTATTAATTGGTGGTATTGATGTATTTAACGAAATACATGTATTCTTAGCGGATACTAGCTCAAAAGCGGCGATGGAGGCGTGGATTGAGAACTTGAAAGTGTTACAAGCATTACATGCTGACATAATTGTACCAAGCCATGGATCAATCGAAAAATCTCTAAATAATCAAGCACTTACTGCGACAATGGATTATCTAAGAACTGCGGTTCAAGCTTCTGAGGAAAGTGGAACTTCAAAAGATTTTGTGGCAAAACTTGAAGCAGCATATCCAGACTATGCAAATAAAGGTGTATTAGAATTAAGTGCAAAAGTTGTAACAAAAGAAATGCCTTGGGGTTAATGATATGAATAAATATCAAAAACTATTACATGAAACGTATGTGTTAACTGGCGAAGGGAAATTGGATGCGTTCAAAACGTATTTAAGTGAAAATGTATCTTGGACAGAAGCTGCTGGGTTTCCATATGCAGGTACTTATATAGGTCCAGATGAAGTAGTGAAAAACGTACATGAACGTCTTGGCACGGAATGGGATGACTATAGCGCTAAAGATGAAATTTATACTTTTAATAACAATACTGTTATTGTGTATGGAAAATATAGTGGAACATATAAAGCTACAGGGAAGTCATTTGTAGCAGATTTTTGTCATCTTTATAAGTTTGATGAGAACGATAAGGTTAAGAAGTTTATTCAAATTGTGGACAGTGCAACTGTTAATGAGGTATTAAGTTAGAGCTAATCGTTTCTAATATGTCTTGTATAGGGGGGCTAGGATAAATGAAATTCCTAACATTACCCCTGACATTACATTTTGGGGAAGGTTTCTCCTTCTTCAAACTTTTTATAGAAGAAAACTTATTTAAGTAGAAGAGGTAGGTATATATGAAATTAGAGAAAAGTTTAATCATAACAATTATTTCTGTATTTATTTTAGGAGTAGTTTCGACTTTGGTATATCAAGCTTCCACCGGTAATAACAAAGGGAACGCAATAAAGAGCGAGAATGTTGCTTCTGTATCAAAAGAAGTGAAAGAAAATGAAAAGAATAAAAAGATGGTAGTTGATTTCTATAATGAAGTTTTTAACAAACATAATATCGATATTATCCCTAAATATGTTAGCGAAGATTATAAGCAACATAATCCTTTTGTTGCTGATGGACGAAAAGCCTTCATGGATTTCTTTAAGGAGGATTTTGTTAAAAATCCTAATTCCTCTGCAGAGATTAAACGTGTAGTAGCTGAAGGGGATACAGTTGCTCTTCATGTACACTCTCGTACTAATTCTCAAGATAAGGGAGTTGCTATAGTGGATATATTTCGTATCAAGGATGGAAAGATTGTCGAACACTGGGATGTAATTCAAGAGATTCCAAGTGAAGCAGCTAATGATAATACGATGTTTTAGATAGAAGATATATCTAATAATTGTTTAATTGATAGTGCGGTATAGAATTTAGAAATTTAGATAATTAGTTATCAAATTTGGAAATCATTTAAAAATAGCATATTAAATGATGGCACAAATTAATACGAAATAGCTCTTTAATAAAAAATCCGACTCATTAAAAAATGAGTCGGATTTTTTATTAAAGAATAGTGCTAATTTTGTGGTTCGGCACCATCTAAATTTGGAAACCATGAAAGTATAGGTATTCTATATCCACGTAAAGTAAAATCGTAATTTTTTCCTTCTTTTATGTTTGCTTGCAGATTCACTGAATTAAACTTCATCATAAGAGGGCTATCCTCATTAGAAATAACTTTTTCAGTTCCATTTTTTTGCTCAACCTAGTACAATCTCACCAGTATAAAAAAGACCACCATTACTGGCAGTCCTTTTTTGGTAGTTTTAGAAATTAAATTATAACATATTAATATGCAAATTATAAATATACTTTTCCCAAAGATACTATAAGTTTTTTATAATTCTTGATTTCTCAATTTTCATTGCATGATGAATTTTTCTATAAGTATTAACAACTAACATTAAAATTATCAATCCGCTAAATTATTAGAAAAAACTGGTTATCTATATAATTATTTGGTAAAATATAGATATAATTAAGAGGGTAAAGTTAATATAGATCAACTAAGTAATGCTAAGAAAATGTTTTATTGCATAAAAAAAGGCTCCATTGCTGGAGCACTCAAAATAAACAAACGAATTAAAACAAGAAACAGACAATTTAACTATATATATATAACATAAATAAATCTATATATATGTAAAAACGCATATAAAAACTCTATTTATTGATGCTATAATAGGTTTACTCGATGATTGTTATATTTTTTTATGGTTTTTAAGCAATAAATACCTTCTTAACACCAAGTGTACAAGTAAAAGAAGACATCTTAGGCGATGTCTTCTTTTCTTATATAATAACAACACAATAAAATTAAGATGGTTTAAGTCGGAGGAAGGCACCTTTGGGTGTCTTTTCTTTGTCGAATTTGCCTAATAGGGGCAGCACCACATTGCTATCAAGTTCAAACATAATTTTCATCCAAAACAAAAAACGAGCTGAATTCACATAAATAACTGTAGAGAGCTAACAATTTTATTTTGGGAGTACTTTAAAATATTAGCTTGATGGTGATGGGGTAGTACCCCTAAAATGTGAATTTACTATATTAATTTGTTTCTAGTCTTAAAAATGAATAAATTTAACATCAATAGGGATTTTGAGATAAGTCATACGAGATACTTGTAAGCCTTAGCTGAAGTGTAAAATTAATTAAATATCTATCAATAGAATAAATCATATTGATAGATATTTAATATTGTAAATCTGCAAGTTCTTGATGTTATTTTAGTTTTTTATTAATTTCAATATA